>NZ_JBIUWM010000018.1:0-98834 GCF_044743445.1 Pseudomonas sp. NPDC087615
CAATCAAACCAGAAAGGCGCCCCCGTAAAACCGGTCGCCTTTTTTGCTGACTTCCTTTGCTTTTGATGGAAATTGAGATGACCGACCAGACTACCCGCCTGCCGATCCGCCGCGCCTTGATCAGCGTTTCCGACAAGACCGGGATCCTCGAATTCGCCAAGGAGCTTGAAGCGCTGGGCGTCGAGATCCTCTCCACCGGCGGAACGTTCAAGCTGCTGCAGGACAACGGCGTTGCCGCAGTGGAAGTCGCGGATTACACCGGTTTCGCCGAGATGATGGACGGTCGGGTGAAAACCCTGCACCCGAAAATCCACGGCGGCATTCTCGGTCGTCGCGGTATCGACGACGCGATCATGAACGAGCACGGCATCAAACCGATCGATCTGGTTGCCGTTAACCTCTACCCGTTCGAAGCCACCATCAACAAGCCAGGCTGCGACCTGCCGACCGCCATCGAGAACATCGACATCGGCGGCCCGACCATGGTCCGTTCGGCCGCGAAAAACCACAAAGACGTAGCGATCGTGGTGAACGCCAGCGATTACGCCCATGTCCTCGAAAGCCTCAAAGCCGGTGGCCTGACCTACGCTCAGCGTTTCGACCTGATGCTCAAGGCCTTCGAGCACACCGCCGCCTACGACGGCATGATCGCCAACTACATGGGCACGGTGAACCAGGCCGCCGAGACACTGAGCACTGAAGGTCGCAGCGAATTCCCGCGCACCTTCAACAGCCAGTTCATCAAGGCTCAGGAAATGCGCTACGGCGAGAACCCGCACCAGAGCGCGGCGTTCTATGTGGAAGCCAAACCTGCCGAAGTCGGTATCGCCACCGCGACCCAACTGCAAGGCAAAGAACTGTCGTACAACAACGTGGCCGACACCGACGCTGCGCTGGAATGCGTGAAGAGCTTCGTCAAACCAGCCTGCGTGATCGTCAAGCACGCCAACCCGTGCGGCGTGGCTGTGAGCCCGGACGCCGAAGGCGGCATCCGTCAGGCTTACGAACTGGCCTACGCCACCGACACCGAATCGGCGTTCGGCGGCATCATCGCCTTCAACCGCGAACTGGATGCCGAGACAGCGAAAGCGATCGTGGAGCGCCAGTTCGTTGAAGTGATCATCGCCCCGAGCGTTAGCGCAGAAGCCCGCACTATCGTCGCCGCCAAAGCCAACGTGCGCCTGCTGGCCTGCGGCGAGTGGTCGGCTGACCGCGCTGCGGCCTGGGACTACAAGCGCGTCAATGGCGGCCTGCTGGTACAGAGCCGTGACATCGGCATGATCGGCAGCGATGACCTGAAAGTCGTGACCAAACGTGCCCCGACCGAACAGGAAATCCACGACCTGATCTTCGCCTGGAAAGTGGCCAAGTACGTTAAATCCAACGCCATCGTCTACGCGAAAAACCGTCAGACCATCGGTGTCGGCGCGGGCCAGATGAGCCGCGTGAACTCGGCACGTATCGCGGCGATCAAGGCTGAGCACGCCGGCCTGCAAGTAGCGGGCTCGGTCATGGCATCGGACGCGTTCTTCCCGTTCCGCGACGGTCTGGACAACGCAGCCAAGGTCGGTATCACTGCGGTGATCCAGCCAGGTGGCTCGATGCGTGATGCTGAAGTGATTGCAGCGGCCGATGAAGCCGGCATCGCCATGGTGTTCACCGGCATGCGCCACTTCCGTCACTAAGCACACGATCCACTGTGGGAGCTGGCTTGCCAGCGATAGCATCCCCTCGGTTTGATTGATGAACCGAGTCGCCTGCATCGCTGGCAAGCCAGCTCCCACAGAAAAGCGCCCCTTAGGTGCTCCACAGATTTAGCGTCATCCGAGGTTTTAGAAATGAATGTTTTGATCATTGGCAGCGGTGGCCGTGAACACGCCCTGGCCTGGAAAGTGGCTCAGGATCCGCGCGTACAGAAGGTTTTTGTCGCGCCGGGCAACGCCGGTACGGCGATCGAAGCCAAGTGCGAGAACGTCGCCATCGACGTGCTGGCCCTTGAGCAGCTTGCCGATTTTGCCGAGAAAAACGTTTCCCTGACCATCGTCGGCCCGGAAGTGCCGTTGGTGGCAGGCGTTGTCGACCTGTTCCGCTCCCGTGGTCTGGACTGCTTCGGCCCAACCGCTGGTGCAGCACAGCTGGAAGGCTCGAAAGCCTTCACCAAGGACTTCCTGGCGCGCCACAAGATCCCGACGGCCGACTACCAGAACTTCACTGAGATCGAGCCGGCCCTGGCGTATCTGCGTGAAAAAGGCGCGCCGATTGTGATCAAGGCCGATGGCCTGGCCGCCGGTAAAGGCGTGATCGTTGCCATGACCCTGGCCGAAGCCGAAGACGCCGTGCGCGACATGCTCGCCGGCAATGCCTTCGGTGACGCCGGTTCGCGCGTGGTGATCGAAGAGTTCCTCGACGGTGAAGAAGCGTCGTTCATCGTCATGGTCGACGGCAAGAACGTGCTGCCCATGGCCACCAGCCAGGACCACAAACGCGTCGGCGACGGCGACAGCGGCCCGAACACTGGCGGCATGGGTGCTTACTCCCCTGCCCCGGTGGTCACCGCCGACGTGCATCAGCGCGTGATGGATCTGGTGATCTGGCCGACCGTGCGCGGCATGGCCGAAGAAGGCAACGTCTACACGGGCTTCCTGTACGCTGGCCTGATGATCGACAAGGCGGGCAACCCGAAAGTCATCGAGTTCAACTGCCGTTTCGGTGATCCGGAAACCCAACCGGTGATGCTGCGTCTACAGTCGAGCCTGGTACTGCTGGTCGAAGCGGCTCTGGCACAAGCGCTGGACAAAGTTGAAGCGCAATGGGATCCACGTCCAAGCGTCGGCATTGTACTGGCCGCCGGCGGTTACCCGGGCGACTACGCCAAAGGCGCAGCGATCAATGGTCTTGACGCGGCGGCAAGCCTGGAAGGCAAAGTCTTCCACGCCGGTACCGCGCTCAAAGATGGCAACGTGGTGACTGCCGGCGGTCGCGTGCTGTGCGCCACCGCCATGGGCGCCAGTGTCGGCGAAGCTCAGCAGCAAGCCTACAAGCTGGCGGCGGCCATCGATTGGGAAGGCTGCTTCTACCGCAAGGACATTGGCTACCGCGCCATTGCCCGTGAACGTGGCGAAACCCAGGAATAAGCTGTGCATCAAGTCCGGCGTGGGATACCGTTCCTCGCCGGGCTGTTCCGTCGCCGCGCATCGTTATATTCTGGCATCAACCTACGAAGGGATTTCGCCGTGCGCTGGCTCAGGATTGCCATAAGCTTCACCGTCACGCTGCTGACCTTGCTCTGCATGCTCCCGGCCCTGGCCGCACAAGGCAGTGGCTGGTCGGTTTTGCTTGATGATCAGGGCAATCTGCAACTGAGCGACATCCGCTCAGCCCGCTACACCAATCAATTCAGCCCCATCGACCTTGACCGCCTCACGGCAGCCGAGCCCGATGGCGCGTTGTGGCTGCGATTCAGACTGGCGCCCGGCAAGCACGAACAAGTGCTGCGCATCTTCGCCCCTGACCTTTCACACCTCAATCTGTACGTGCTGGACGGCGACAAGCTGATCGAGCAACGCAACACCGGCAACGACCAGCCCCAGTCAGAACGGCCGCTGCCGAGCAGTGACTTCCTGTTGCCGCTGCCCCAGAGCGACAAGCCCCTCGACGTTTATCTGCGGATGGTTTCCGACCATCAGTTGCGTCCGTACATCACCTTGCAATCAGCCGTGATGAGCGCGGCCAACCACAACCAGACGCTGCTCTACGGCCTGCTGTTCGGCTGCCTTGGCATGCTGATCCTGCACAATCTCATCCGCTACGCCTACACCCGCTCTCGCAGCAGTCTGTGGCTGGCGGTCTGCGAAGTTCTGCTCAGTCTGAGCCTGCTACTGTTGCTTAACCTCGCAGGTCCCTGGCTGCCGAACTGGCATGCGATCCAGACCCCGGGTGCTTATCTGGCGCTGCTGCTGACCGCCCCGGCGGGTTTGATGTTCGCCTATCGATTCTTCGCCCCGCTCGGCCCGCACCCGCTGAATAAACTGTTGCTGGGCGACATTCTGTTCATCGTGATCTGCAGCCTGCTGCTGTTGTTCGTCAACACCCTGCCGCTGAACATCATCACCTACGCCTTGGTGGCCCTCGCTGGCCTGAGCATGCTGCTGGTCGGCTCCTACCATTGGCAGAAAGGTTATCGTCCGGCACGCCTGTTCGTCGCAGCAATGGTCGTGTTCAACATCGGCACGCTGATTATCCTGCCAGCGCTGCTGGGACTTACCCTGGTCGCCCCGCAAGGCCTGATCATGACCCTGATGGCGTTCATCTGTATCAGCGGCCTGCTGATGAGCATCGCCTTGGGCGAGCGCCAGCGCAGCATTACCGAAAGCCGCTTCAGCATCAGCCGCGACCTGGCCGCCAGCAATGCCGAGATCAACGCCAAGGCCGAATTCCTCGCCAAGATCAGCCACGAGATCCGCACGCCGATGAATGGCGTGTTGGGCATGACCGAACTGCTGCTCGGCACGCCGTTATCGGTCAAGCAACGCGACTACGTACAGACCATCCACAGTGCCGGTAACGAACTGCTGACGTTGATCAACGAGATCCTCGACATCTCCAAGCTCGAGTCCGGACAGATCGAACTCGATGACGTCCAATTCGATCTCAACGCCTTGATCGACGATTGCCTGAGCATCTATCGGGCCAAGGCCGAGCAACAGAACGTCGAACTGATCAGCTTCATTCAGCCGCAAGTGCCACGGGTCATCAGCGGTGACCCGACCCGTCTGCGTCAAACGTTGCTGAGCCTGCTGGAAAATGCCCTGAAGAAAACCGATGAAGGTGAAGTGCTGATCGTCGTCGCTCTCGATGATCGCAGCGGTAAGCCACGCCTGCGTATCGCCGTACAAGACAGCGGCGCGCCAATGGAGCAGGAAGAGCGCGATGCACTGATGCACGCCGAACTGCACAGCAAGCATTTCCTCTCAGCCAATCGTCTGGGCGGTAATCTCGGGCTGGTGATCGCACGCCAACTGATCCGTTTGATGCAAGGCGAATTCGGTATCAAGAGCGGCGCCAATCAGGGCAGCACCTTGTGGCTGACCCTGCCGCTGGATCCCGACCGCCTCGAACACCCGACCTCCGATCTCGACAGCCCGCTGCAAGGTGCGCGGGTGCTGGTGGTCGACGACAACGACACCTGCCGCAAAGTGTTGGTGCAGCAATGCAGCGCCTGGGGTCTGAACGTCAGCGCCGTGCCATCAGGCAAGGAGGCGCTGGCCCTGCTGCGCACCAAGGCGCACCTGCGCGATTACTTCGATGTGGTGTTGCTCGATCAGAACATGCCCGGCATGACCGGCATGCAACTGGCGGCCAAGATCAAGGAAGACCCGAGCCTGAACCACGACATCCTGCTGATCATGCTCACCGGCATCAGCAATGCGCCGAGCAAGATCATTGCGCGCAACTCGGGGATCAAACGCATTCTGGCCAAACCGGTGGCGGGCTACACCCTCAAGACAACCCTGGCGGACGAACTCAACCAGCGCAACAAAGGCCAGGTGGTGTTCCAGCCACAAGTGGTCACCCCCGCCACGGCGGCGAAAGTGCCGAGCGACTTCCGCATCCTCGTCGCCGAAGACAACACGATTTCGACCAAAGTGATTCGCGGCATGCTCGGCAAACTCAACCTGCAACCGGACACCGCCAGCAACGGCGAAGAAGCGTTGCAAGCGATGAAAGCCCAGCGATACGACCTGGTATTGATGGATTGCGAAATGCCGATTCTCGACGGTTTCTCCGCGACGCAGCAATTGCGCGCCTGGGAAGTCAGCAACCAACGCATCCGCACGCCAATCGTCGCGCTGACGGCGCACATCCTTGCAGAGCACAAGGAACGCGCACGCCAGGCCGGGATGGACGGGCACATGTCCAAGCCTGTCGAACTGTCGCAGTTGCGTGAATTGGTCGAACATTGGGTCGCCCAGCGTGATCAGCAAAACCGGACGGCATCGACCTTCTGAGTGGCCTTGTACATCGAATCGATCAGATCTCGAGACTGCTCAAGTATTTAAGCGAACCCGTTATCACCGACTTTTTTACCTTTTCCCGAAACTGGGCGTAGTGAAGTGTGTTGAAGGTGATGGCTGCGAATTGCTCAACGCTTTCGCAGATCAGTGATTCATCCTCGGAGTACAGAAATCCGGGCACCTGACGCTCAATCTTGAACTGTCGAGAATAAATGCCCATCTCCACTTTGTTCGGCCCGCTCATGATGCAGGGGATCAATTGAAAGATACCCACACTGCCGTGAAGGCTGGTGGACTCGAACACATCTCGCGCCGATGCGTTTCGCTCCATCGCCACTAGCGCACGACGCATTGGCTCGGAAAACGCCTCGCCCATGATGGTTGAGATCCGCTGCGCCCCCTGGCCGGCCATCAGATTGTTCTGCAAGGGCGGCAAGGTTTGCGGCTTCGGCACATCCCAACCGACAAACTTGAGTACGTTGCGGTAGTACTCGAACCAGTCACCCGATAGCCCATCTTCAAACGCCGCGCGCGTAGCCCTTTGTGCATAAGCGGTGCTCATGCAGATGTCATCTCGATGTGACGCCGGCAGGCCACCGGCAAATGACACAACGCTACCGCCCACCACCGCTGCTTGCGGTGTCATCGGATCCGTCATGATTCAATCTCCGTTGGCAAGGTCAACGTCGCTACATTGCCCGCGAACTTGCCTCCGACTTTCAAGGCAATCGCATCACGCGCAGGGCCGTAAAGGGTTTCGGAAAGATTTGCCCGAGCGTGATGCACGTAAACCAAACCTTGCAGATCACAAGTGGGGTGCGGCTGCTGGAATGGATTGGGGCTTAATACTCGTCGAGTTTTGAACTCGACATACGCACTGGTGATCGAGGTGGGAGATTTCGCGCATATCACCAGCAAACGCACATTCGCCAACGGCGCTGGCACTGCGGTCGATTCGGATTCAACTGATGCCTGCATGCAACGGCGCAGCAGTTGGAGCGCGGGATTGTCGCCCGGCAACTTTGCAATTCGCGCTAGAACCGTGGCGGTTATGCGGGCTTCACCCAAAGCACCGTTAGTCAACATAGCGGTAAACACGTCGGGCGCGAGTTCTTCTGCGTCGTGACTGAACTCCCATGTCTGTTTCGTCTTTTTTTGGCGCAACCAGAAGTCATCGAGAACGGCTACATAAGCGTCATACCAGTTTATCCCGGTGGATTTTTCGACCTTTTTATTAGCCACCAATTGCGCAAGCAAGGTCGAGTTGAACAGATCGTCGTAAGCCGCCACACCATCAGATTCAGGCACAAGTACAATGGAGTTACCAACAACCACCGTTAAGTATTCGTCGACCATATCATCACCCTTGAATATAAAATCGGGCAGTCGATATTCGACTGCCCTCCTGACACTCGTTAAATTTCGAACTCTTCGATTTTAGAAAGCGCATTCAGACCCAAAGCATTGCGGATATACTCGCGCGTTGCGTTGGCGACATCATTATTCTTTTCAAATACTGTTTCGCCGCGGTACATCTTTACGTTGCGAATATCCACATCGACAAACAACACTTTGTCCGACGTGTTCCTGCGCAGAAAACGAACGGCACCGACAGCCATTTTGGGTACGCCGTTTACTTCGGTACAGGCGCCGGTGGAGATACCACCCACGCCGTTATTCAGAAGGTTTCGTTCATACAGCGTTAACGCCGTCTCACGTTTGCTGAGGGCTGCAACTGCATCAGTTGCCACTTTCAGCATTAAGGCGCTAGTCGGACCGGGCACTGCGACACCCGCGAGCACCGAGCCCAGAATCTCCAACACCAGTTTGTCCATCCGGACACTGGTGCCACCGACTTCAAGATCACTGTAGTAGATACTGGTAGGTGTCCAGCCCGTGGAGGTCATGGCTTTACGGAAATGAAGATACCAATCCTGGCCTTGATCTTCCTGAGGATACTTTTTGTTCGCCGCCAGGCTGGCGAAAAGAAAGGCATTTTGCGCATCGGTTCGATTTACCTCACTGAGGTTGCCCGTAAAGGACAAGATACCTTCACCCACGATAGAGCCTTTACCCGGCACTTCAACAGCATCCCCTGCGTTAATACCCGAGGTAAAAGTGCGACTATGAATAGCAGGCACTTGATCAACCTCATACTGCTGAATATCTTTCAAGCAGCTAGCAATAAAACCTTGTTGCATTACTTGGTTACTCACAACGAACTCCTTATCATCATTTAAACAAGCCCTCATGAACTTGCGAAAACAACAATAACCAACCCACCAAGAAGGCACAAACTTAAACATGTAACACCAATTACCAAAACAAATAAAACAGCAACTAACAACCTAATAAAAAAACAACGCCAAAGCCTCTATAAGACAATACCCACAAGTCCTTGAACGACTGATAGACTTCTCCCTACACTCTACTGCTGCGAGCCAAGACCATGCTCCACGTGTTATTCAGCGTTTACCTTAAAATGCTGGTTCTCTACAGCCCGTTCTTCGTGCTGTCCTGTTTCATCAGCCTGACCCGTGGCTATTCGCGCAAGGAGCAACGCCGCCTGGCCTGGAAAGTGGCCGTCGCCACGCTGGTCTCCAGCGTTCTGCTGTACTTGTTCGGACGGGTGATTTTCGATGTGTTCGGCATTACTGTGGATGCGTTCCGCATCGGCGCCGGCAGCGTGCTGTTCATTTCGGCACTGGGCATGGCACAGGGTAAACCCGCAGTGCAGGCCGACAATGTGCAGCAGGATGTGACCATCGTCCCCCTGACCATTCCATTGACCGTCGGCCCCGGCACCATCGGTGCCTTATTGGTGATGGGCGTCAGCCAGCCGCACTGGGACGATAAACTCACGGCGATCATGAGTATTGCGCTGGCCAGTTTTACCGTTGGCGTGGTGCTTTATCTGTCAAACCGTATCGAACGGATTCTCGGCGATCAGGGTTTGCAGATCGTCAGTCGCTTGATGGGATTGTTTGTTTGCGCACTGGCAGCGCAGATTATCTTTACCGGCGTTAAAGGGTATCTGGTGCACTGAGCAGGGTTATCGACAACGTCTACCCAGCGAACGCCGAGCCCGCCAGTCGGCCCATTCCTGCCCGGCATCAAAAATAAAAAGGTCGCGAACTGATTGTTCGCGACCTTTTATTTTTAGCCTGCCTCGATGTTTCAGACGAACTTTTGAATGACCCTTTCCAGTGTCGCAACCCCTTGATCGACTCTGGCTTGCGACAAGGCCTTCAGCCAATGCTCGACCCCATGCATGTGGTACTGACCATCGATCCTGACACTTATCTGCACTGGCACACCCGGCTCACCCTCATCGGATTTCACGTCCCGCACAATCAGGCTGTGAGCATTGTCCGGATCGGTGAACACCAGTTGCCCATCGACCAGCGACATCATCAGCCGCTCGCTGGCGGCCATGTCCAGAACCAGTGTGCAAGCACTTGGCATTTGATCTCCTGAAGAACGCCGACTATCGACCACGATGCAGCTCAACCGCTGCCACGCTTGTTCCGACACCCGATAGCTCGACACCTGCGAACCGAAAGCCAGAATCAACTTGTCGACTCCGTCGGGTAACAGTTCCATAACCTGCGCGATCTCACCGCTCAGCTCGAGCGACAGGACGTCCTCCTCACGATGCGCATAGTTACCGGGCCCCCACGAACGATCGGCAGCGTCAGGGCTGAAGATCAGGCCGTCAATCGGGTCAAACAGCATCGGTATCGACGCCTGGCGAGTACCGAGGAACACCGCCCACTGCCCGTCGGCCCGCCCTGTAACAGCGAACAGGCGATCCAGTTCCGGCACGTAATACTGATAGCGATCCGCAGACTGCTCGACTTGCAGTACCGAGGCGTGGGATTGCCCATCCAGCAGCGCCTTCAAACGCGCCTGCAACTGTGCAGGAGTCTGCCCCTGAACCTGCGACCACTGATTCTCTACACTGACGATGCGGGCCGGCTGCTGATCCAGCAGTTCCAGATTGATACCTTCGCGGGTGCGCCCTAGCAGACCTTGGCCATGTTTGAGCACCTGGACGAACGCCCATTGCGGCCAGACTTTTTGTACCAACGGCAGTTGCTCGGAAGACACCAGCCGCGTGCCATCGGCAAAAGCCTGGCGCAACGTCTCGAACTTGACCAGCGCCTGCCGGTAGAGCTGCCCCGCAGAAACATCCAGCAGCCAAGCGGCCTGTTTGTCAGGCGTCAGCCCCAGCAGTTCCAACTCCTTGCCATCGGCGTTATCGACCAGCACTCCCTGCCCGTCAATGCACCACACAGCCACGAAGCCACTGCCGGACACGTTGCTTAACCCGATGATCGGGAAAGGTGCACCTTTGTACGATTCGGCCAGCGCAGGTAGCGCGGTCAGCCAGTCCGGGTGCCTTTTCAGCCATTGCTGGCCGAGGCCGACAAACTCAAGAGCACCGTGTTTATCGATCTCCAATAGCCGGCCATCGGCCTTGGTGGCGATGTAGCGTTTACCAGCCTGCGTGACCGCGATGACGTCCCGCTCAAGCACTTCGTTTCGATAAAAACCACCCGCCACTCCAGGCTCCACGCCTCGGCTGATCAGCCGGCTTTGCTTGCTGTAAAAGAGCATCGCGAAGTCATCAGGCTCATGCGGCATCAGCATTACCATGTCCCGGTCACTGCCCAGTTCCGCGCGAAAGTACTTGCCGCTGCCACCCTCGCCAAGCCAGGCCTGATCGTGCAGTCCTTCAAGAATGTAGGCACAGGCGTGAACGAACAAGGCGGATTGCCAGGTGCTTATCCCGGCCATCATGCCCGGTGTTTCATCCCTGAAAGGACGTGGCGCCGCGAAGTGATTGATCAGGGAAGCCCAGTACACGGCGCCCGGTTTGTTGACATAGTCGCGCGCAAGAGAAGAAGTCTTGATCCCCGTCAGCACCACGGTCCAATCCGCTATCCGGTAATGCAGCGTGACCTCGACCTCCGTCTGCTCAAGCATGCGTTGCGATATGCGCAGCGTACCGTCGGCATCCTGTGCGCAGCCGATGATCTTCGAACCACTCGCCGGGTTCATCAAACGAAAACGGTGAACGACTGTGCCGGTGACCGCATCGACACACCATACCGTCGCGTGATCAGGGTGGTAGAACCAGGCATGTTGGGCGCCAGCACCACCGAGCACGATGCCCTCCCTGACAACAACCGGCAGATTGCGGGCGTACAACATTCGATCCCGCAGCACATCATAGAAAGCGGTGGTGAACACCGATCGCTCACCCGGAGTGAAAGGCACCTTGAACGCGTAAAGAGGCACATACCCGGTCACCAATCGCTGCTCGTTTGCCCGTTTACGCAGATGTGCCAGAACCTGCGTCATGCTGCGACTGGCATCAAGCGTGATCGAGACCAGATGCAATCTGAGGTCATTCCAGTCGATCCGGAACAACTCGCCCCCGGCCAGCTCAATAAACCCGTCGAAGGCATTGAGCACAATGCCGTCGACCTTCAGTTGGGGATCGTCGAAGGTCACGCGTTCGAGGCTGGCCCAAGGCGCGCGAACCACCCATTGAGCGCGCCCTTGCGGGAGCGTCACGGCGACAATCCCTGGTGTGAGCCAGATATGGTAGAGCCCGGTTTGAGCGGTGATCTGATAGGAAACCAGATTTCTCCACTCCGCCGGCAGCTCCGGCACCACTAACTGACGCACATGCTCGTCCAGTCGCACCTCGATCGTCGTCGGCTTATAGACGGGGTGCAGTTTGTAGAGAATGTGCGGAAACGGTGTGTTGACCGTGAAATAGAAACGCTGATGACCATGCTCGTCGTACTCCAGCTTTTCGACTGCGCTGTTACGCAAATCCGGGTACCAGGTTTCAATGCTACCGCTGGCGTAATCCAGCAATGCCATGCCAGGCACAACGTACGACGCGAATGATGTCGGGACCTCGCTGCTAGCCCGTGGTTCATGCCATTCTCCGGGCATTGGCGTGTATGCAAAACCCGGTGTTCCGAGTTGGTATTCGTAACCGTAATAACAGATCGGCGTACACGGCAGCACGACCGTCTGGATATCGTCGGGCACGAGCCTGACCAGACCGATTAGCCCGGGCAGTCCCAGCGCCTGACGGATATCGATGGCTTGATGAATACGCTTCGGATCATCGTTGTACTGCGGTAACTCCAACCCTGAGCGATCCATGGGGTAGAACTTCTGACTGTCAAAATAAACCTGGTTATTTTGCAGATCCAATCGCGTGACGACCGCCTCCGGTTCGAAGCGCAGCACCCTACCCTTGCGCGTATAACCGGCCGTTCCGTAAGCATTCTGAATCTTGCGCAAATGGGCACCCACGGCCCGGGCTTTGTCGCTGATCTGCCCCAGGTTACTGGCGATGGCCGATACACCGATGCCAACACCGAGCAACGGCACTGACAGAATGGCGGCGGCAGCGCCGACGGTTCCACCCGCGGCCAGTGCGACGATATCCAGCCCCAGCGCTGACGCATCGAACACCAGTTGCGTGGCCAGCCGCGAGCGCTGTTCCTGGTGGGTGGCAACCGCCAGGCCGTATATGTCGAAACCAATATTAGCTGCGGAAAAAACAATCCCGACGCCTGTGGTTGCTCGTCCCAGAAGCCGTCCGGACAATGACGATTGGCGTAGCGCCAGACTCTGCTCACTGGCCGCTACCTGACGCACCAGGCGGATTGTCTGTAGCGAATCGCTCAACACGCCATAACCCAACTGGGCGTAACTGACATAAACCTGCACCTGCAGGGCTATCGACAATGCCGGGACCTGACCGTGGTCGGCCTGATAGTCGCGATGACGCATTTCGGTGATCAGCGTCTGGATCGCGAAGGCAAAACTCAAACGGCTGCCGCCATCGGCTTCACCCGCAGCCTGGTTGGCGCCTGCCAGGTTTTTCACCAGACGCTGCACATGTTTTTTGACGTTGCTTAGCCGCGAATCGAGGGTGGTGATATTCAAGGTCTTTTGCGGGTTGCGCGCATCCACCAGCGTCACGCTGTAACGGCTATCGGAATCTTCCCGAACCGTTTCCAGCAGGGGTAAGTACTCACGCCCCACTTTGTGTTCAGTGCGCAAGGCATGAGTGGCCTGTTCAAGCTCACCTGCCCAATACCGAGCATCCAGTTGCGCCAGACTGGCACCCATCCGGCTGTTGTCGTTCAACGAACGTGTACGCGCAATGGCTTGTTTGTCCCACACCGTGGCGGTTTGCGTGTCAACAACGGTGGAGTTTTGCACAAAGCCGTCCAGCAGCAGATTCACCGAAACAACCTTTTGCGCAATCGCCGCTGTATTCAACTCGATGACGTTGAAGTGCGGATTAACTCCGTCACCCAGACCGTACAACCTGGCCAAGGCGCCGTTCTCAGCACTCAGGTAATGCGCCACTCCCTGCTTCAGTTCCTGTACACCTGCAAACCCATAGATCGCAAAGTTCGGCTCATAAAAACGAAAGACGTTCTGATCGCCCACTCTGGTTTTCGCCACCAGCAAGGCGTGATTTCCGGTATCTAGCAGCATGACGACGGGCGCCGTTTTCGCCTCAAGCGCCTGTGCGATGTGTTCCAGGCTTTGGCTGCCCAAAGGTTTGCCGACATCATTCAGAGGCAAGTCATGCAATTCATCCAACGCCTGCAGCAAGGTCCGGGCGTCTGCGTCTTCAGGAGTCTGGCTGGCGTTGGCCACCCTGCCGATCAACGCCCGCTCCGCTGACTCGCCACGAGGCAGTGCCGCCGCCATCAACAGTGCCAGCGGATAACACCGGCGACCGGGGTCACCGGTTGTCTGCACCAGCAGGTCTTGCGGCACCTGCCGGGAAGAAACGGCGCCTGCCTTGACAAACGCCTCACGAACCTGGGCACCGCGATTGAGGATGCGCAGGTGATAGTGACGTTGCGCGGTGTTGTTGATTTGCCCGAGGCGCTCGCCCCATTGACTCAGAGTCAGCGGTTCGTTGAGCGCGAGCACTTTGAGTTCGCGCGCCGTGTGCTCGCCGGATACGCCACCGCGCGCAAGGCCTGCCTGAAATGCCGGTGACGGACGCTGGCGCAAGGCTTTTTCAATGGCATTGAAACGGGCGAACACTCCCCCTTCAGAGGTTTCGCGAGCGATATTCAGCACCTCTTGCCATGCGCCGGCAAACCCGTTGGTATCCAGGCGCGCGGCACCGAAAATACCGCCCAGCATGACCCGCTGCAGCGGGCTCAACTGCTCAAGCGTCAGTGAACCGTGAGCAACCTGGGTGAACAGCTCGTTCAAGTTTGTGGCGGACTGCGCCCCGTGCGAAACGGGCAAGTCACTGTTGGGCTGCGCGAGGATTTCCTGGCGTGCGTCGAACCCGATGGAAAAGTTTTTGTTGAAGGTGATGTCACCACTCAACTTGTCCTTCATCGCACGATTGAACGGTTCGCCCAGTTCATCCATCAGTTGTTGCAATACCGAGGTCAACAGCACCGGCTTGCCTTCAATCATCGGCCAGCCTTGTTTGAACGTCAGGGTCTGTTGATTCAGCAACTCAGCCAGATTGGCGGCATAACGTGACTTGAGTTTGCCGGCTTGCCATTTTTCCTGCTCTTTCGCCAACCACTCTTCAGGCTGGGCATTGACGGTCCAGCCGGAGATCGTTTCCTCTTCGGTATTGAAGTTATAGCCTTCACTGAGCCCCAGTCTGTTCATGATGCCGACGTAGTCGGCTTGTAGATGGGTTTGAATGTATCGCCGCAAACCTATGATGGCGGCACCGGGGCCCGTCAGGTTTATTGTGCCGCGAGCGTCGATGCGAATACCGTCCTGGTAGTAACTTAAAATGGACTGAGCCAAATTACTCAGAAAGTCCTCGACTGATGGAGTGAGCTTTCCTTCTGTTCTTTTTTCGTTCATGACGTTTTCAATCAGACCCGACAACTTGTCGATTTCCGACCAGTTGATACCCGCCTCGCCAGCCCTGCGTTCAACGGTTTGCAGAGCGTCATAATTGAAGCGAATCAACTGCATGATCGACAAGGTCATACCACTACGAGGATGTGCCAGGAAGTGCGCATTCATTTGTCTGTCGAATTGAATGCCCATGCGAAATCCATTCTCGGGCACCCGCGCATCGGCCGACGGAACAAATATGTCACGGGCATCCGGCTTGCCGCGCGCGAAAGCGAGCAGCGACGCCTTGTGACTGGCAGGAATTTTGTCGGTTTTATCCGCATAACGTGCGCGATCCCGCCCCGGCATCAGTGCCTCGTTGTGATTGAGTAACAACTGCAAGACACCCAACCGCTGTACATCATCGAAACCACTGATATCCACCCCACCCAACTTATCGGCCAGCGGTGGCAAGTAATCCATATCGCTGTAACGACCACCCTCCAAATACTCGGCCTGCAACCGCACAACATCACTGGCCGCGGCAAAATTGCCACGCAGGGCGACTTCTCGCTGGTAGACATCCTGTAAAAAGTGGTCGGCGAACTCATGCTTGACGTCACGCAACTGCAGATCCTGGCCGGCCATTGCCAGATGCGTCTCAAGGCACCGCTGGCGAAAGGCGTCAAGGGTTGCACGGTCCTTGCCGTAAGCGCGCACCATCAGGTCAATGCGTGCCGCGTCCGCTTGACCGCGCCATTGCGGTTGTTCGAGATACTCGAACATCTGGTGTTTCAACACCCGTGCGCGATTCTCGATCATCTGTGCCAGGTAGTTGGGGTGGGTGACCTTGTCACCTCCCGACTCCATTGCATGCGCTCTTGCACTGTCGAGAATCACCCTGTTCATCTCAAACGCCAACAATGCATCGCTGTCGAACCAGAGATTGAACCGATACCCCTCAGGTTCCAGTACTTTGCGCCAGATGTTCATGTAGTCACGCTGAATGCCACCGACTTCACTGCCACCGACCCAAACGAAGTGCATGATCTTCGGCACTGGCCGGGCGACGCCATGAAGCATGTCCACCGTCGCCGACAGCCTCGCCACAGACTGACTCAGCCAGTTTTGAATCCGATTGATCTCCACAGGCACGGGTGTCTTCTTGCGGTCCAGCAATGTTGTCAGCGACTCTTGGAAAAGTTTCAGCGACAGCCATTGTTCGGCTTCATTGTGCGTTTGATTGAACAATTGATAGTACGTGGCCAGTGCCGTGTATTCGGCGGAACCGGCAAACTCGCTCAATGCCATTTGAAGTGCTGAATAATCTTCAGCCGATATGAACCTGTGGTCATCCGTATTCTTTTTCATCGCTCTCATCCTTGAATCAACTATTCAAAAGTCGGACAAAACTAAGGCGTAAATACGGCGCACTCAAAAGTGAAAAAACTCAAGTAATGTCAAACGAAACATCGAACAACATACGGCGTCGACAACGGCATAATTCGGCAACAACTGCGCCTGTTCATTTCCCACCAATAAACGCAAAAGGCCGCGAACCCAGAAGGTTCGCGGCCTTGTTTACAAGCACAGGCTTTAAACGCGAAAAGTATTAACCCGATGTCACGTCGACTTGAAGTTGCTTACAACATTCTCGACGCTGCAACGATGGTTTTTTTCAAGAAACCGGTTTTTCCCCATACCAGCGTGGCGTATAGACCCAATCTCCACCGCCGGCACGGGCAAAAGTGCAAGTGGTGGAAGAACCAATCAACACCATGGTGCGCATGTCCACCTGATCGGGGGTCAATGCGCCGAGGGTCGTCGTACGCAAGGTCTGCCCCGGACGCCCGATGTCTCGCCCCAGTACCACGGGCGTTTCGGCGGTGCGATGTTGTGCCACGATTTCCAGCGCGCGGCCCAACTGCCATGGGCGCGCACGGGAGATCGGGTTGTAGAAGGCCAATGCCAGGTCCGCTTCGGCGGCCAGGTCCAGACGTTTCTCGATGATCGACCAGGGTTTGAGGTTGTCCGACAGCGACATCACACAGAAATCATGCCCCAGCGGCGCGCCGGCCTGAGCGGCGGTGGCAAGCGAAGCAGAGACGCCCGGAAGAATGTCCAGATCGACGCGGTGCCAGGCCGGGTCATCAGACTCGTGCAGCGCTTCGAGCACTGCCGCGGCCATGGCGAACACCCCCGGATCGCCGGACGACACGACGATCACCGAACGCCCGGCGGCCGCCAGCCTGAAGGCGTGGCGGGCGCGTTGCATCTCTTCGCGGTTGTCGGTGCAATGCTGCACTTGATCGTCACGGAACGGGCCGGCCATACGCACATAGGTTTCGTAACCGAGCACGTCGGTGGCACGGGCCAGTTCCGCCTTCACCGCTGGCACCATCAGTTCGGCAGCGCCCGGGCCGAGGCCGATGACGGCGAGACGACCGCGCGGACGGCCGATTTTCGCGATGTCCAACGGTTGTTCCGCGATAGCCAAAGTGATGCCGTGCGCCGACTCAATCATCGACACGCCCGGCAGTGCATGGAGGTCGCTTGTTGCGCCGACAAACCGCAGCGGCACGCCCAGTTCCAACGCCGCTTCACGCAGATTCGCCGAAGCCATCTCAGTGTCGATCGCCACCAGACAGGCCAACGATTGCACCGCCACTTTCGCGTCGTGCAGCGCTGCACGCAGAGTGTTCGGCAGATCGGTGATTTCGGCGCAGATCATCGCCGCCACACTGCGCGGATAGATCAATAGCTCATTGGCACTCGCTTCGCGCTCGGCACTGCTCACATGAATCGAACGCTGCGCCTGCGGGTCTTCCGGCAACTGTGCCTGTTCCAGCCACGGCGCGGCGCCTTCGATGCGCACGCTGTGCCCGGCCAGCAGATCGGAGACAAAACGCTTGCCCAGTTCCAGATCCGCCAGTGCGTAGCCACTCGGCGGATTGAGCAGGCAGGTGCCAAAACGCAACTCGCCGCTGGTAGTAATGGCCGCCGCGACTTGCAGCCCGGCGGCGATTTCCCGCGCCATGACGTTCACGCCGCCAAGGCCACCGAGCAGCGGCACCACGGCACTGCCGTCTTCGGCGACGGCGAGTACCGCAGGCTCGGCGCCCTTCTCCAGCAACAGCGGCGCCAGCGTGCGAATGACAATGCCGGCCGCGCACAGGGCAATGATCGGCGTGTCCTGCTGATACAAGTCACGCAGCGTGGCGCCGAACGCCTGATAGGTGCAGTCAGCACCTTCGACCCGACCGGCCAGGCCATGGATCTGCGCAGCAGGGTATACCTGCTGAATACGGCGGGCCGTGGCCAGGCTGCCCTGACCGAGAATGACGATGGCGGGTATGGAGTGAGTCATCAGCCTTGCCACCGCTCGCCGGGCACGATGATCAGCGAGAAGTACGGCGAGGACATCGGCTCGACCTGATCCATCGGCACGATCTTCTGATTGGCCATGGTCGCGCGCTCGACATACAGCGCACGCTCAGCCAGACCGAGCTCTTCGAGCACCTGACGCACTTTGGGGAAGTTGCGCCCCAGCTTCATGATCACCGCTGCATCGGCATCGACCAGACGCCGTTTCAGCTCTTCATGGGGCAACACCCCGGACAGCACCGACAGGCTCTGATTGCGATACACCAACGGCGCGCCGAGTACCGAAGCGCCGCCGAGCATCGAGCACACGCCCGGCACCACTTGCGCCTCGTAACGGCTGGCGAGGCGATCGTGCAAATACATGTAGGAACCGTAGAAGAACGGATCCCCTTCACAGATCACCGCGACGTCGCGACCAGCATCCAGATGCGCAGCCACCGTCTCGGCGGCTTCATCGTAGAAATCACTGATGACCTGTTCATAGGAAAGCGGTGCCGGCAGCGCTTCGGTGGTCACCGGGTAAACCAATGGCAGCAGGTTCTGTGCTGCTTGCAGGTGCGCTTCGATGATGCCGAACGCGTTGCCCTTTTTGCCCTTGGCCACGAAGTACGCCACCACGGGCGACTCGCGCAGCAGGCGCAGCGCCTTGACGGTAATCAGTTCCGGGTCACCGGGGCCGACGCCCAGGCCAATCAAACGACCTTTTGCCTGCATCATTCGATCTCCGTGGCGAGGGCGTTAACGGCGGCGGCGGCCATCGCGCTGCCACCGAGCCGGCCTTGCATGATCACGAACGGCACGCCACGGCTGTCGGCCGCCAGCGCGGCTTTCGATTCAGCGGCGCCGACGAAACCCACCGGGAAGCCGAGGATCAGCGCCGGTTTCGGCGCCCCGGCGTCGAGCATTTCCAGCAGATAGAACAGCGCGGTCGGCGCATTGCCAATTACCACCACACTGCCTTCCAGATGCGGCCGCCACAGTTCCAGCGCGGCGGCGGAACGGGTGTTGCCCAACTCACGCGCCAGCACCGGCACGCTCTCATCGCGCAGGGTGCAGATCACTTCGTTATTCGCCGGCAGGCGCGCACGGGTCACGCCTTCGCAGACCATCCGCGCATCGCAGAGGATCGGTGCACCGGCAGCGAGCGCATCGCGCCCGGCCTTGCCGGCCCCTTCCGAGAATTGCAGACCGTCGACAGCCTCGACCATGCCGCAGGCGTGGATCACCCGCACCGCGAGTTTTTCCAGGTCGGCCGGGATGCGCGCCAGATTGGCCTCGCGGCGAATGATCGCGAAGGAGTTGCGATAGATCTCCTGACCGTCGCGGATGTAATCAAGCATCAAGGGGGCTCCGAGAGCGGGCGGCGAGCAGGGTCGCGGCCGCTTCAATAGTAAGGTTGCTTGCGCGCAACGCGCCGAATCCCGGCAGCAAAGCATCGCGAAAATAGAGGTCGTAATGACCCGGACTGACGGCCAGCAAGGTCACCGGGGCACAGTGGGCGGCGGCGCACGAACGCGGGCAGCCGCAAAGGTGCGCGCTCAACCCCGGGGGCAGCAGTGGCGCCAGCAGACGAGCGTCCTGTTTGGTGTCGGCCAGACCTTTGCCACAGCCGTCAGAACCGGTGCAGGCGATCAGTCGCGCCAACGGTTCGAGGGGCTGAATCAATAGGTTCAGGTGTTGCAGGCTGCGCAGCACTTGCGCCGCGTCGCACGGTTTCACGTTGGGCAGCAACAGACTTTGCCAGGGTGTGAAACGCAGGCTGCCATCACCGAACTGACGGGCCAGTTGTGCCGCGCCACGCAGCATGACCGGGTCGAGACGACCGAGTGGCGGCACTGCACCGACATAGACCCGGTTGTCGGCGTTCTGCGGATGAACGCCGATGTGCAAATCATCCGCCGCTGATGCGCGCTGCCAGTCCATGACCGATTTAACCGGCACACGCTCTCGCAACCGCTCAAGAAAGGCCAGGATGGGCAGTTCTTCGAGCAAATGACGCATGCGCGTCTGCTCCGGTCGAGCCCGATCAAGGAACAACGTCAGCACCGCCACGACCAGCGCATGGCCGTTTTCCAGCGCCACGGCGCCGACCGCCCGGTCCGTCAGGCAACCGGCAAACCCGAACGCCAGCAGCGTTTCGCCGTCGCGTTCGAACGCTGACAACCACAGATCATGCGGATGGTCGAGCATCGCCAGCGCTTCCCCGCCGTCCAGTTGCACGGCGAACTTGGCGCTCAGCTCAGAGAAGCGTGTATGGCTTTGCAAGGTGTCGAGAATCTGCTCGGCGAGTGCGCGGGTATCGACGCGCATCTGCCGGTCGATCCCGGCGGTGGGGCTGAGCATGAGGTTGCGTACATCGTCGCCGGCAGCGCTTCGCGGCCCTAGACCGGCGGCCAGCAGTCTGTCGATCAGTGCGGCGCTGTGCGGGCCGATCCCGCGAATTTGCAGGTTGGCGCGGTTGGTCGCCTCGATCACGCCGCCGGCAAACCGCTGGGCAGCTTGCGCCACGGTATCGGCCTGATCCGCCGTGATCGAGCCACCATTGAGCTTGATCCGGCAGATCCCACCGTCCAATGCCTGGACGATACGCAGCAACCCCGGACAGGCCGAGGGGCGTATGGCGGTGGACATCGGGCGTTCGTTCAAGGGGCTGACCGGCTGCGTGGGAAAGGCGCTTCGTGGGCGAAGGCGCGGTATTATGCCTGCTTTGTCCGGTGGCATGAAAAGTCTGCCCGTCGGATCGACATGTTTAGAGGAATATAGATGTCACCCTGGCTGACGGTTGTGGGAATCGGTGAAGACGGCTTCAAGGGCTTGGGCAAAAACGCCCGACGAGCCCTGATGGGCGCCTCGCGGATCGTCGGCGGCCAGCGGCAACTGGACTTGCTGCCGGTGTGCATTCGTGGCGAGCGACAGTTGTGGCCGAGCCCGTTTTCCCTGGCGCCGGTGCTGGGACAACACGGCGAGGCCGTCTGCGTGCTGGCCAGCGGTGACCCGATGTTCTACGGCGTTGGCGCCAGCCTCGCGCGTCAGGTGCCGAGCGACGAGATGCTGATTCTGCCCGTGCCTTCCTCCTGTTCGTTGGCCGCTGCCCGCCTCGGCTGGCCATTGCAGGACGTGGTGACGCTGTCACTGGTCGCCCGCCCGCTGACGGCGCTCAATGCCCAATTGTTCAGCGGCGTGCGCCTGTTGCTGTTGAGCAATGACGGGCAGAGCCCGGCAGCTGTGGCGGCGCTGTTGCGTGATCGTGGTTTTGGCGCGAGCCGGATGAGCGTTCTGGAGCATCTGGGCGGTGCGGCCGAGCGGCGGCTCGACAGCAGCGCCAATGACTGGAACAACGGGCCGACTGCCGATCTCAATGTGATTGCCATCGAATGCCTGGCCGACAGCCACACTCCGCGTCTGTCGCGCCTCGCTGGCCTGCCCGACTCGGCCTTCCAGCATGACGGTCAACTGACCAAGCGCGACGTGCGCGCCATCACCCTCGCCCGCCTCGCCCCGACGCCGGGCGAATTGCTTTGGGATGTCGGCGCCGGCAGCGGCTCGATCGGCATCGAATGGATGCGCACCCACCCGAGCTGCCGGGCGCTGGCCATCGAAGCCGATGAGGGCCGTCAGCAATTGATCGAACACAACCGCGAGGCGCTGGGTGTGCCGGGTCTGCAACTGATCCGTGGTCGTGCGCCGCAGGCTCTCGCAGGTCTGGAGCGCCCGGACGCGATTTTCATCGGTGGCGGCGTAACCCGCGAAGGTGTCTTCGAGGCGTGCTGGCAACAGCTCAAACCCGGTGGCCGACTGGTCGCCAACGCGGTGACCCTGCAAAGCGAAATCACCTTGATGAACTGGCGCGAACGTTACGGCGGTGAGCTGACGCGCATCCACGTCGCCCAGGCGCAACCACTGGGCGAGTTCGACACTTGGCGCCAGGCATTGCCGATCACCTTGCTCGATCTGGTCAAACCCCTCGATGCGTGACGAAACCGCCGAACAACCCGCGCCACTGCGCAGCGGCCTGACCACCGGCAGTTGCGCCACGGCCACCAGCCTCGCCGCCGCACGCCTGCTACTGGGCGGCACGGCGGCCGACGCCGTGCAAATCGTGCTGCCCAAAGGTAAACAGGTGCAGATGCGTCTGGAGTTCTGTCGACTGACCGACGACGGCGCGGAAGCCGGGACGATCAAGGATGCCGGCGACGATCCGGACGTGACCCACGGCGCGCTGCTTTACTCGCGGGTGCAACTGATGACTGAGCCAGGCGTTCGTTTCATGGCCGGCAAAGGCGTTGGCACCGTGACCCGCCCGGGGCTGGTGCTGGCCGTGGGCGAACCGGCGATCAACCCGGTGCCACGCAAGATGATCAGCGACCACCTGAGCCTGCTCGCCGCCGAGACCGGTTACCGTGGCGGCTTCGAGGTCACGGTGAATGTCGAGGGCGGTGAGGCGCTGGCGCTGAAAACCATGAACCCGCGCTTGGGCATTCTGGGCGGGCTGTCGATCCTCGGCACCAGCGGCATCGTTCGGCCGTTTTCCTGCGCGGCCTACATTGCATCGATCCATCAAGGCATCGACGTCGCCAAGACCAACGGTTTTCTGCACATCGCGGCCTGCACTGGCAACGCCAGCGAAGACACCATGCGCCGGGTCTACGACCTGCCGGAAATCGCCCTGATCGAAATGGGCGACTTCGTCGGCGCCGTGCTCAAGCACCTGCGCAAGGTGCCTGTGGATAAACTCAGTGTGTGCGGCGGCTTCGGCAAGATCAGTAAATTGGCGGCCGGGCATATGGATCTGCACTCACGACATTCCAGCATCGACTTGCCGCAACTGGCCGAATGGGCCGCCGCCATCGGTGCCGATGAAGGTTTGCAGCGCGACATTCGTGCGGCGAACACCAGCCAGCAGGCATTGGCCATGGCCAGTGCGG
The DNA here is from genome assembly GCF_044743445.1 of Pseudomonas sp. NPDC087615. Classification (NCBI taxonomy): domain Bacteria; kingdom Pseudomonadati; phylum Pseudomonadota; class Gammaproteobacteria; order Pseudomonadales; family Pseudomonadaceae; genus Pseudomonas; species Pseudomonas sp. NPDC087615. Next base: position 23,201 of record NZ_JBIUWM010000018.1, read on the forward strand.
TGGGGATCGCGCTGGGCGATGAGGTGTGTCGCCATGCGCTGAATTTCGCCCGCAGCGTGGTACCGGCGCAGGTACAGGTCGAAGTGTTTGCGATTGACCGTCAGGGCGGCATCGTCGGTCACGCAGGAGGGTTGGCATGAAGCGCATTTTGCTACTGGGCGGCGTGACCGAAGCACTGGCCATCGCCCGGACATTAGGGCCTTCGCACATTTACAGCCTGGCTGGGGTGGGCCGTGTGCCCACCGACCTGACCTGTCAGGTGCGCATCGGCGGCTACGGTGGCGCCCAAGGGCTGGCGCAATTCATCCGTGACGAAGGCATTGATCTGCTGTTCGACGCCACCCACCCCTATGCCGCGCAAATCAGCCAGAACGCTGCCACCGCCGCGCAACTGACCGGCATCCCCTGCTGGGCTCTGCGCCGCCCCGCATGGCAGCCGCAACCGGGTGACGATTGGCGCGAAGTCAGCGACTGGGCCGAATTGATCAGCGCTCTGGCGCCGTTTCGCCGCCCACTGTTCACCCTCGGTCGCGAACCGTTGCAGCATCTGGACGAAATCCCGGCGGATCAATTCTGGACCCTGCGCGCCCTCGATGTTTATCCCGGCAACGAGCGTTGCGAAGTCATCGGCGCTCGCGGACCGTTTCTGCTGGAGGATGAACGAGCGTTGTTCGAGCGCCAGCAGATCGATGTGCTGATCAGCAAGAACAGTGGCAGCACCGCGACCGAGCCGAAGCTTGAAGTGGCGCGCGAGCGTGGGGTGCCGGTTCTGGTGTTGAAGCGGCCGGGGTTGCCGGGGGTTGATCGGGAGTTTCTGTCGCTTCAAGAAACACTGGCTGCGTTGGAGGCAATCGACCTGTAAGGCAAGATCCACAGCTTGTGTGATAAGTAACCTATTTGTTACCTTCAGAGTCAGCCGTGATCACACTCGAAGAATATCTGCAGGAAGATGAATCAAGCCCGTTTGGCCGGTGGATTTCCACGCTGAACGTACAAGCGGCAATCAAGGTTTCTAATGCAATGATTCGATTGGAAATGGGCAACACTTCCAACATCAAATGGTTCGACGGTCTAGGCGAATACAGAATCAATTGGGGACCAGGGTACAGAATCTATCTCATACAAGAAGGAAAACGGCTGATCATTTTGTTCGGAGGAGGAGACAAATCCACACAAAAAAAAGACATCAAACAAGCGAAAGCGTTGATAGCCGAATTTCGAACTCGAAAAAAAGCTGAACAGGACCGGAGGTAATTTGATGGTTCTCACTCGAAGCTACAAACATTCAATTGCAGAACGTGCCCAACGAGACCCGGAGTTTGCTCAAGCATTGCTGGATGAGGCCGCTACGCTGTTCCTGAATGGCGAACCAGAAATGGCGAGGATCATTTTGCGCGATCTTGTTAACGCGACGGTCGGCTTCGAAGAGCTTGCAAGGGAGACCCAAAAACCCAGTAAAAGCCTGCATCGAATGCTGTCAGCCAACGGTAATCCGAGCATGGACAACCTGGCCAAAATATTTTCGGTAATCCGCGCTACGCTTGGTGTCGATATGCAGGTTCATGCCGTACCAGTGAACTGAGCACGTAATTGAAGAGTGCGCTGCGACACCAAACCGCACGACGCTTTTTTACTTATCGGCCCCGATCAGGCTAAATAGCCGCGCCTGATCGCCCACCCAACGGATCTGTCCCATGAACCGACAACGGCTAGCCATTGCCTGGATCGCCTGCTTTGCAGTGCTGTTCAACATGCTTGCCATGCCGATGACGGGGGCGATGGCGCAAGCGGCCAATTCACCGGCCGAACAACTGCTGTGGAGCAGTTTCTGCACCGGCAGCGGGACGAAAATGGTGGCGATCAACATCGGCACCACGGATCAGAAAGCTCCGCCCAGCGACAGCCACTCCAACATGCAGCATTGCTGGTGTTGCTCGGGGTCGGCGCCTTTGGTGGCGCTGCCAGGGCATGCGCCACCGCTGTATTTCGCCCGTTTTGAGAGCAATCGCAGCGTGGCACCCGCCTCACTGCAAACACCCACACCGCGCCAGCAATGGCCGAGCCTCAATCCCCGCGCTTCCCCTCTGGTTTGATTTGTTCGCGCAATTGACCTGCGTTTCAAATCGTTCTGGAGAACTGCCATGTTGAAAAAAATCATCGTCCTCGCTGCGTTGCTGTTGCCTGCGTGTTTTGCCCATGCCCATGAATACAAGGCCGGGGAGCTGGAAATCGCCCACCCGTGGTCGCAGGAACTGCCGCCCAACGCACCCACCGTCGCGGCGTATTTCGTGATTCATAACGCCGGCAAAACGGCCGATCGACTCCTCAGTGTCGACTCGCCTATCGCCCCCGAAGCGCAATTGCACGAGCATGTGATGCAGGGCGATCTGATGAAGATGCAGCAAGTGCCGAGCGTAGACATTCCGGCCGGCGGCAAGGTGACGTTCGCGCCGATGGCCTATCACGTCATGCTGCTCAACCCGACCGATCGCAGCCTGCTCAGCGACGGCAAACGCTTTCCGCTGACGATGCATTTCGAGAAGGCCGGGGACGTCACCGTCGAAGTCGCCGTGCAGAAAAAACCGCCGCACGACATGCCGGAACACGCGCACGCCCAATAACCGATACGGTTAACGACGCCCATGCGCCCGCTGAGCGCCAGGCCATCCCTGCAACGCCGTCAGACTGAACATCTGACCTGCGGCAGCTGGATCGCCCTGTTCGCCATGTTGATGATCTTCATCGGCCCACTGATTTCTCAGTCGATGCCGATGGATCAACACGCCTCGACCTCCATGCCGATGAGCATGGACATGGCGATGGATATGCCGGACATGGAGCACGCCGGGCACGGCGCCAAGCCTTGCGCCGAACACTGCCCGCCGCAATCCGCGCACCACGCACTGTGGGAAAAGTGCGGCTATTGCAGCCTGCTGTTCAATTGCCCGGCGCTGACCGGCGGTGGCTCGTTCGTCGCATTCAGCATCGCCCACGCCAACCCCTTCACCCCGCCCTCCCCGCGCCTGGGCCACGCCCGGCAAACCTTCTTCCCCGGCGCCCGCACCCGCGCCCCGCCCATCGCCGCGTAAACACCCACCTCTGATTACACACGGTTGAGAAGACAGCTTCAGGCTGCCGGCCGTGTCGTTTACGACTGTTTGATGGAAATTGTCATGTCCAGGTTTTCTGCTGTTTCACGCTCGGGCGCTGCCCAGGCGTCCTTCGCTTTGAACGAATCGCGTATTCGTTTCAGGCACGCGACCGCCGTCCTTTGCGGCGTCCTGCTGTCCCCTCTGGTGCTGGCCGATGATCACGCCGCACACGCGGATGAACTGAGCCCGACGGTGATCACCGCCATTGCGCCGAGTTCGCCACTGACGGTTGTCACCAACCCCAAGGATCCGCGCCAACCGGTGCCGGCCAGTGATGGCGGTGATTACCTGAAGACCATTCCGGGCTTCGCCCTGGTGCGCAACGGCGGTACCAACGGCGATCCGGTGCTGCGCGGCATGTTCGGTTCGCGGCTGAACATTCTCACCAACGGCAGCATGATGCTCGGCGCCTGCCCCGGCCGGATGGACGCGCCAACGTCGTACATCTCGCCGCAAACCTACGACAAGCTCACCGTCATCAAAGGCCCGCAAACCGTGCTCTATGGCCCCGGCGCATCGGCCGGTACGGTGCTGTTCGACCGTGAGCCGGAGAGTTTCGGCGAACTCGGCACGCGGGTGAACGCCAGCATTCTGGCTGGCTCCCACGGCCGTTTCGACAAAGTGGTCGATGCCGCTGCCGGCGGGCCGCTGGGCTATGTAAGGGTGATCGGCAACACCGCGCATTCCGACGACTATCGCGACGGCAACAATGACATCGTCGCTTCGCGCTACGACAAGTGGAACGGCGACGTGGCGCTCGGCTGGACCCCAGACGCCGACACCTTGATCGAGCTGACTGCCGGCAAGGGCGACGGCGAAGCCCGCTACGCCGGTCGCGGCATGGACGGTTCGCAGTTCCTGCGTGAAAGCCTCGGGCTGCGTTTCGAAAAATCCGACATCAGCGATGTGCTGGAGAAACTGGAAGCGCAGGTCTACTACAACTACGCCGACCATGTGATGGACAACTACACCCTGCGCACGCCGTCCGGCACCGGGATGATGGCCGGGGCGATGGCGTCCAACGTCGACCGCCGAACCCTCGGCGCGCGGATCAAGGCCACCTGGCGCTGGGCCGATATCCAGTTGATCACCGGCCTCGATGCGCAGACCAACGAGCATCGCCAGCGCAAAGCGATGGGCATCGACACCTATAAGAACGTGCCGCGCAACAAGGACGCCGACTTCCACAACTACGGTGTGTTCAGCGAAATGACCTGGTACGCCTCTGACCGTGACCGGCTGATCACCGGCGCTCGGGTCGACCGCGCTTCAGCCAAGGATTATCGGCAGAGCACCGGTTCGGGAATGATGTCGCGCCCCAATCCAACCGCCGACAACACCCGCGCCGACACACTGCCAAGCGGCTTCGTCCGTTACGAGCATGACCTGGCCGACAGCCCGGCCACGCTCTTCGCCGGCCTAGGCCATGTGCAGCGTTTCCCGGATTACTGGGAACTGTTTTCGCCCAAGTCGGGCCCGGCGGGTTCGGTCAACGCGTTCGACTCGATCAAACCGGAAAAGACCACGCAGTTCGATTTCGGCGTGAACTACAAGAGCGCCGAACTCGAAGCCTGGGCCTCCGGCTACATCGGCGTGGTACGCGATTACATCCTGTTCGATTACACCCCCGGGATGATGGGCGCGACCTCCCGCGCCGAGAACATCGACGCGCGGATCATGGGTGGTGAACTCGGTGCTGCTTACAAACTCACCGACCACTGGAAAGCCGATGCGACCCTGGCCTACGCCTGGGGCAAGAACAGCAGCGACGGCAAGGCACTGCCGCAGATGCCGCCGCTCGATGCACGTTTAGGCCTGACCTACAGCGAAGACAACTGGAGCGCCGGCGCACTGTGGAGGGTAGTGGCCGCGCAAAACCGTATCGACCAGAACAAGGGCAACGTGGTCGGCAAGGATTACGACAAGAGTTCGGGCTTCGGCGTGTTCTCGCTCAACGGTGCCTACCGGATCAACAAGCACTGGAAGGTCAGCAGCGGCGTCGACAATCTGTTCGGCAAGGCTTACGCCGAACACCTGAACCTGGCGGGCAACGCCGGTTTCGGCTACCCGGCCAATGACCCGCAAGCCATCAACGAACCGGGGCGCACGCTCTGGACCAAGGTGGACATGAGTTTCTAACGGAGCTGGCCCCCCGCTCCCACAAGGGTAATGCGGTGTTCCACCCAATGCAGAACAACTAAAAGATCCAAGCCAAGCGGAGCAAACGTGATGCAGAAGCCCAAACCGAATTTCTACAACCTGGCCTGGCGTTGGCATTTCTATGCCGGTTTATTCGTCGCGCCCTTCATGGTGATGTTGGCCCTGACCGGCATCATTTACCTGTTCAAACCGCAGCTCGATTCGCTGATGTACAGCAGCCTGCTCAACGTCCCGGCCGGGCACCACACCGTTCCGGCCGACGATTTGCTACAACGGGTGAAAAGCGCTTACCCACAAGGCCAGGTCACGCAGTACCTGCCACCGCTGAACGGCGAACGCAGTGCGCAATTTGTCGTCAAGAACGCCGGGCACGAACTCAACGTGTTCATCGACCCGTACCACGGCGACATCCTCGGCGAGCAGGATGCCAAGCAGAACCTGCAAGCCATCGCCCGCGCGATTCATGGCGAATTGATGATCGGCACCGTAGGCGACCGATTGATCGAAATGGCCGCCGGTTGGGGCGTGGTGCTGGTGGTGTCGGGGCTTTTCCTGTGGTGGCCGCGCGGTCAGGCAGCCGGCATTCTCTGGCCGCGATTGAACAGTCGCGGCCGCGTGTTGTGGCGTGACCTGCACGCCGTCACCGGGTTCTGGGGCGCGACCCTGTTGCTGGTGATGCTGCTCAGTGGCATGACCTGGACCGGCTTCTGGGGCAAACAATACGCACAGGTGTGGAACGTGTTCCCGGCCGCCATGTGGGACAACGTGCCGACCTCTGACGTCGAGGCCCGCAGCCTCAACAGCGCCACCCGCCAGACCGTGCCATGGGCGATGGAAAACACGCCGATGCCGATGTCCGGCGACCACGCTGAACACATGGCCCACGGTGACGCCCACGCCGGCCCCGCCGCGCCTGCCATCAGCCTGCAAGCGGTGCAGGACATCGCCAACCAACGCAAGGTCGAGCCGGGTTACAGCATCACCCTGCCAACCACCGCCACCGGCGTATTCACCATCGCCGTGTTCGCCGATGACCCACGCAACGACGCCACCCTGCATGTCGATCAGTACACCGGCAAAGTCCTCGCCGATGTGCGCTTCGAACAGTACGGCACGGTGGCCCGCGCCACCGAAATCGGCGTGATGCTGCACGAAGGCAAGATGTTCGGCACCTTCAACCAGATCGTCGTGCTGCTGATCTGCCTGATGATTTTGCTCAGCGCTGTCAGTGGTGTGGTGATCTGGTGGAAACGTCGGCCACAGGGCAAGTTCGGTGTGCCGCCGCTGCGTCATGACTTGCCGAAATGGAAAACCGGGGTGGTGATCATGCTGGCGCTGGCGGTGATATTTCCTCTGGTGGGGGCTTCGTTGGTGGTGGTGTGGTTGCTTGATCGGCTGCTGCTTGCGCGACTAGGCCGACAAACTGAATCTGCCTCACCTTCATCATGAGTCCGTCGAGATGCGCGTCTCAGGCAGTTCTATAAAATGCTGGCCTTATGAGTCGGCGATCAATAGCGTTACTGTATAACACCAGCTTGCCATTCTGCCCGCGGCCAAAACGCTGCGGGCATTCTTTTGAAGAAGTGATTCACCATCCCGATCAACAAGTACATCTTGTCCGGTTTCGATCTGATCGCCCCGAGTAACGGCACCGTGGTGGGTGCGACGTTGTCTTGGCAAGTCTTGCACAACACGACCCTGGGTTTGCAGGTGAACAATCTGTTTGACCGCCGATATGCGCAAAGCCAATACAATGAGGGCCAGCAGTGGACACTCGGCGAGCCGAGGTCGTTCTTTGTCACTGCTGATTACACCTTTTGATTCACCGGCCCCTTCGCGAGCAAGCCCGCTCCCACATTGAAATGCGTTCCACTGTGGGAGCGGGCTTGCTCGCGAAGGCGTCATCAGCAGCACCCGATATTTCAGAGTAGAAGATGACCGCACTGACAATCGCCAACCTCGCCTGGACACCCCTGGGCCATGGCCACTGCCATCACCAGTTCCAGCTGCGTGACGCCTCGCTGCACGTGGCCGCCGGTGAGTTCGTCGGCCTGATCGGTCCCAACGGCAGCGGCAAGACCAGCCTGTTGCGCTGTGCGTATCGCTTCAGCCCGCCGGAAAACGGCGAGGTCAAACTGGATCACCACAACGTCTGGAAACAATCCTCACGCTGGTGCGCGCAGCGCATCGCTGTGGTCTTGCAGGAATTCCCCGACGCTTTCGGCCTGACCGTCGAAGAAGTCGTCGCCATGGGCCGCACGCCGCACAAAGGTCTGTTCGACGGCGAAACCCTCGAGGATCGAAACCTTGCGACTCAAGCGCTCAAGTCAGTCGGCCTGGACGGCTTCGAAGACCACGCCTTCGCCACCCTCTCCGGCGGTGAAAAACAACGCGTGATTCTTGCCCGCGCCCTGACCCAGCAACCGCAACTGCTAATGCTCGACGAACCGACCAACCACCTCGACCCGCGCTATCAGCTTGAGTTGCTGCAACTGGTCAAACGCCTGAAGATCGGCACCCTCGCCAGCATCCACGACCTGAACCTGGCCGCCGCGTTCTGCGACCGACTTTATGTGATCAACCACGGCCGTATCGTCGCCAGCGGCACACCGCAAGAAGTCCTCACCACGGAACTGCTGCGCGACGTTTTCGGCGTCGAGGCATTGATCGACTCTCACCCCCTTCACGACTACCCGCGAATCACCTGGATAACCCGACCATGACTGTGCGTTCCCTGCTTTGCGTCGCTCTTGTGCTGTGCAGTGCCCAAGCCTTGGCCGAGGCCACGAAATACCCGCTGACCGTTCAAAGCTGCAACCGCGAAGTGACGTTCAAGGAAGCGCCAAAACACGCGGTCAGCCACGACATCAACATGACCCAGATGATGCTCGCCCTCGGCCTCAAATCGCGGATGGCCGGTTACAGCGGCGTCAGTGGCTGGAAGTCAGTCACCCCTGATATGCAGTCGCTGCTCGACGGCTTGCCCGAGCTGGCAGCGAAATATCCGTCGGTGGAAACCCTGCTCAACGCCAACGTCGATTTCTTCTTCGCCGGCTGGGATTACGGCATGCGCGTGGGCGGTGATCTCACGCCACAGACCCTGCAACCGCTGGGCATCAACGTGTATGAGTTGACCGAGTCCTGCGCTTTCGTGATGAAGCGCCCGGCCGCCTCGCTTGAAGACACCTACAACGACCTGCGCAATCTCGGCAAAATCTTCGACGTGCAGGATCGCGCCAATGCGCTGATCGCCCGGATGCAGGCGCAAGTCGCCGACGTGCGCAAAGACCTGCCCGCCGAGAAACCCCGCGTGTTCCTCTACGACAGCGGCGAAGACCGCGCCATGACGTCCGGCCGCCTCGGCATGCCGCAAGCGCTGATCGATGCAGCGGGCGGGCGCAATATTCTCGATGACGTCGAAGCGAGCTGGACCCGCGTCAACTGGGAAACAGTGGTCGAGCACAATCCGCAGGTCATCGTGATCGTCGACTACAGCGAAATCACCGCCGATCAAAAAATCGAATTCCTGCTGAAGAACAAAGCGCTGCAATCGGTGGACGCGATCAAGAACCAGCGCTTCATCGCCATCCCCTACGTGCAAGCCACGCCGGGAATCGACAACGTGCTGGCCGTTGAAACACTGGCCAAAGGTTTTCACGGCGAATGATCAACCGTCGCTACGCCCTGTTGCTGATGGCCCTCAGCGCCCTGTTGCTGGTGTCGTGTGTGGTGTCGCTCGGCTTCGGCCCGGCGCGGGTGCCGGTCGACGTGGTGTGGCGGATTTTGCTGCACAAGACGCTCGGTTTCGGCGAGGTGAACTGGAGCGCCGGGCAGGAACATATCGTCTGGCTGATCCGTGTGCCGCGTATGTTGCTCGGGGCGCTGGTCGGTGCCGGCCTCGCACTGATCGGCGCGGTGCTGCAAGCGGTGACGCGCAACCCTCTGGCCGATCCGCATCTGCTCGGTGTGACATCCGGAGCGACGTTGGGCGCGGTGATTGTGGTGCTGCACGTCGGTGAAATCATCGGCCTGCTGACCTTGCCGATTGCGGCGTTCATCGGCGCGTTGCTGAGCATGCTCGTGGTGGTGGCGATTGCCAGTCGCCATGGCCGGCTCGACAGCGATCGCTTGCTGCTGTGCGGTGTGGCGGTGTCGTTCGTGATGATGGCGATCGCCAATCTGCTGCTGTTCATGGGCGACCACCGCGCCAGTTCGGCGGTGATGTTCTGGATGCTCGGCGGGCTCGGCCTGGCGCGCTGGGAGCTGCTCGCAGTGCCCGCGGCCAGCGTGTTGCTCGGGCTGATCTTGCTGCTGGGCATGGCGCGTCCGTTGAACGCGTTGATGGCCGGTGAACAGACCGCCGTGACCCTCGGCCTGAATGCTCGCTCGGTACGCTTGCGGGTGTTTGTCATCGCCTCGTTGATGACCGGGGTGCTGGTGTCGATCAGCGGCTCCATCGGGTTTGTCGGGCTGATGGTGCCGCACATTGCGCGCCGCCTGGTCGGTGCCGAACACCGGCAATTGCTGCCGGTGTGTGTGCTGCTCGGCAGTGTGTTTCTGATTTGGGTCGACGTCGCCGCACGCACGATGATCGCCCCCGAAGACCTGCCCATCGGCGTCGCCACGGCCGCAATCGGCGGGCTGTTCTTCATCGGTCTGATGCGCCGTCGCTGACTGTCCACCTTTCAAAACTGTGGGAGCGGGCTTGCTCGCGAAAGCGGTGTGTCAGTCAATGGATAAGGTGACTGACACGAAGCCTTCGCGAGCAGGCTCGCTCCCACATTTGATTTTTGTTTACCACTAGATCGCGCCCCAATCTGGCGCGGCCGCCTGCACCAACGCTCCACGAGCGTTCCTTCATGGTGCACCGAACCCACGCGCAAGCGCTCTAAACCGACATTTCCCTGCCCCTCCCCGACCGGGCACAGCCCTTGCAAAACACCCTTCAGTCGTCCGCATCTGCCAACCATAAAAAACTTTAACGTTCATGGAGATCGCACAATGAAGCGTCGCAGTTTGATCAAGGCTTTCACACTCACGGCATCCATTGCCGCGATGGGCATGACCTGGACTGTCCAGGCCGCCGAGACCATCAAGGTCGGGATTCTGCATTCGTTGTCCGGCACCATGGCGATCTCCGAAACATCGCTCAAAGACATGGCGCTGATGACCATCGATGAGATCAACGCCAAGGGCGGCGTCAACGGCAAGATGCTGGAGCCGGTGGTCGTCGATCCGGCGTCGAACTGGCCGTTGTTCGCCGAAAAGGGCCGGCAGTTGCTGACCCAGGACAAGGTTGCCGTGGTGTTCGGTTGCTGGACCTCGGTGTCGCGTAAATCGGTATTGCCGGTGTTCGAAGAACTCAACGGTCTGCTGTTCTACCCGGTGCAATACGAAGGCGAAGAGATGTCGCCGAACGTGTTCTACACCGGCGCTGCGCCCAATCAGCAAGCGATCCCGGCGGTTGAATACCTGATGAGCGAAGAAGGTGGCAGCGCCAAGCGTTTCTTCCTGCTCGGCACCGACTACGTCTACCCGCGCACCACCAACAAGATCCTGCGTTCGTTCCTGCATTCCAAAGGCGTGGCCGACAAGGACATCGAAGAGGTCTACACGCCGTTCGGTCATAGCGACTATCAAACCATCGTTGCCAACATCAAAAAGTTCTCGGCGGGTGGCAAGACTGCGGTGATTTCCACGGTCAACGGCGACTCCAACGTGCCGTTCTATAAAGAGCTGGCTAACCAGGGCCTGAAAGCCACCGACGTACCGGTGGTGGCGTTCTCGGTGGGCGAAGAAGAGCTGCGCGGCATCGACACCAAACCGTTGGTGGGCAACCTCGCGGCATGGAACTACTTCGAGTCGGTGGAGAACCCGGTGAACAAGAAGTTCGTCGCGGACTGGAAGGCCTACGCGAAGAAACACAACCTGCCGGGCGCCGACAAAGCGGTGACCAACGATCCGATGGAAGCCACCTACGTCGGCATCCACATGTGGGCGCAGGCCGTGGAGAAAGCCAAGTCCACTGACGTCGACAAAGTCCGCGAAGCCCTCGCCGGCCAGACCTTTGCCGCGCCGTCGGGTTACACCCTGACCATGGACAAGACCAATCACCACCTGCACAAACCGGTGATGATCGGCGAGATCCAGGCCGATGGTCAGTTCAACGTGGTCTGGCAGACCGAAGGCCCGATCCGTGCGCAGCCGTGGAGCCCGTTTATCGAAGGCAACGACAAGAAGCCGGATTATGCGGTGAAGAGCAACTGAGCCACTGGGTGTCAGGGCCCGAGCACAAAACCCGGACCTGATGCAATTCCCTGTGGGAGCGGGCTTGCTCGCGAAGACGGCGGCACATCCACCATCAATGTGACTGACCCATCGTATTCGCGAGCAAGCCCGCTCCCACATTGTCCGCGTAAGGCCAATGACATGCTGACTGCCCTTTACCGTCTATTCCTCGCTATCGCGCTCTTACTGCCGATGGCCGCGCATTCCGGCGACGCCGAAGACTTCGTCGCCGCCAACGCCATGCAACAAGCCAAACTGCTGCAAGACTGGGCCGCGCAGCCCGACCCGGCCCGTATAGAACTGATCAACGCCCTGCAACAAGGCGAACTGACCCTCGACGGCCAAGCCAAAACCCTGCGCCTGAACAACCGCCTGCGGGGTCTGATCGACACCGCTCTGGCCAGCCACCAATTGCTCGCCGCCGACGCCAAAATCCGTCTGGCTGCCGCGCAGCAATTGCAGAAAAGCGCGAAACCCGCGCAGCTGAAATTCCTCGACCAGCAACTGGCTGGCGAAAAAGATGAAAGCGTCCACGCCGCCCTGAGCCTGGCCCTGGCCAATCTGCAACTGGTCGACACTGACCCCGCCGTGCGGCTGGCCGCTGTGCGCTTGCTCGGTAAAACCGGCGATCCGCTGGCTCGCACTCGTCTCGAAGGCTTGCTTGAACCCGGTGTCGAAACCGATGCCAGCGTGCGCACGGCCGCCGAAACCAGCCTCGCTCAGGTGAAACGCAAACTGCTGATCGGCGAAATACTCGGCCAGGCGTTCAGCGGCATGTCACTCGGCTCGATCCTGCTGCTCGCGGCGCTGGGCCTGGCGATCACCTTCGGTCTGCTGGGCGTGATCAACATGGCCCACGGCGAGATGCTGATGCTGGGCGCCTACTCGACCTACGTGGTGCAACTGATGTTCCAGCGCTACGCCCCGCAGGCCATCGAGTTCTATCCGCTGATCGCGCTGCCGGTGGCGTTCTTCGTCACCGCCGCCATCGGCATGGCGCTAGAGCGCACGGTGATTCGCCACTTGTATGGCCGACCGCTGGAAACCCTGCTCGCCACCTGGGGCATCAGCCTGATGCTGATTCAGCTTGTGCGTTTACTGTTCGGCGCACAGAACGTTGAAGTGGCCAACCCCGCCTGGCTGTCCGGTGGCATTCAGGTGCTGCCGAATCTGGTGCTGCCGTACAACCGCATCGTCATCATCGCCTTCGCGTTGTTTGTGGTGGTGCTGACCTGGCTGCTGCTGAACAAGACACGCCTGGGCCTCAACGTGCGTGCTGTCACCCAGAACCGCAACATGGCTGCTTGCTGCGGCGTGCCAACCGGGCGCGTCGACATGCTCGCTTTCGGTCTCGGTTCTGGTATCGCCGGCCTCGGCGGTGTGGCGCTGAGCCAGATTGGCAACGTCGGCCCGGACCTCGGCCAGAGCTACATCATCGATTCGTTTTTGGTGGTGGTGCTTGGCGGCGTCGGCCAATTGGCCGGTAGCGTGCTCGCGGCGTTCGGCCTCGGTATCACCAACAAGATTCTCGAACCGCAGATCGGTGCCGTGCTCGGCAAGATCCTGATCCTCGCGCTGATCATTCTGTTCATTCAGAAACGTCCGCAAGGCCTCTTCGCACTCAAAGGACGGGTGATCGACTGATGAACCAGCCTCTATTAGTCACGGCCACGCAAAAGGCTGGCCCGAAAGTCACGATTGCCGTTGGCGCGGTGATCCTCGCGCTACTGATCGCAATGCCTTTGCTGTCGCTGTTGTCGCCGGAAAACGCGCTGCATGTCTCGGCGTACACCCTGACGTTGGTCGGCAAAATCCTCTGCTACGCCATCGTCGCGCTGGCGCTGGATCTGGTCTGGGGTTACGCCGGTCTGCTGTCCCTCGGCCACGGCTTGTTCTTCGCCCTCGGCGGTTATGCGATGGGCATGTACCTGATGCGTCAGGCCGCCGGTGATGATTTGCCAGCGTTCATGACCTTCCTGTCGTGGACCGAATTGCCGTGGTACTGGGCCGGCACCAGCAGCTTTGTCTGGGCCATGTGCCTGGTGGTGTTGGCGCCGGGTTTGCTGGCGCTGGTGTTCGGCTTCTTCGCCTTCCGTTCGCGGATCAAGGGCGTGTATTTCTCGATCATGACCCAGGCCCTGACCTTCGCCGGCATGCTCCTGTTTTTCCGTAACGAGACCGGGTTTGGCGGCAACAACGGCTTCACCAATTTCCGCACGATTCTCGGTTTCGGCATCACGGAACCGGGCACCCGTGCGGTGCTGTTTCTGGCGACGGTGTTGCTGCTGGTGGCGAGTCTGTTTATCGGCTGGCGTCTGGCGCAAAGCAAGTTCGGCCGAGTGCTGACGGCGCTGCGCGATGCGGAAAACCGCCTGATGTTCTGCGGTTACGACCCGCGTGGCTTCAAGCTGTTTGTCTGGGTGTTGAGCGCGGTGTTGTGTGGCTTGGCCGGTGCGCTCTACGTGCCACAGGTGGGGATCATCAACCCAAGCGAAATGTCGCCGACCAACTCCATCGAAGCGGCGGTCTGGGTCGCCCTCGGCGGGCGCGGCACGTTGATCGGGCCGTTGCTTGGCGCCGGCGTGGTCAACGGCATGAAGAGCTGGTTCACCGTGGCGTTCCCCGAGTACTGGCTGTTCTTCCTCGGCGCGCTGTTCATCGTCGTGACCCTGTACTTGCCCAAAGGCGTGATTGGTCTGCTGAAGAAACGAGGTGAACAATGAGCGTCACAGCAAGTGCTGAGTTCATGCTCGAACCGGCCTTTTTTCCCGTGGAGCCCAACAAGGATGAGGGCACCAGCCGCGACTCGATCGGCCTTGGTCAGCGCGTTGGCCCGGGGCTCGATACTCGCCACGGGACGATCCTGACCCTGGAAGACATCAGCGTCAGCTTCGATGGCTTCCGGGCGCTGAACAACCTCAACCTGTACATCGGCGTCGGCGAATTGCGCTGCATCATCGGCCCCAACGGCGCGGGCAAGACCACGCTGATGGACGTGATCACCGGCAAGACGCGCCCCAGTCACGGCAAGGCCTGGTTCGGCGAAACCCTGGACCTGACGCAGATGAGCGAAGTGCAGATCGCCCAGGCCGGCATCGGCCGCAAGTTCCAGAAGCCGACAGTGTTCGAAGCGCTGAGCGTGTTCGAAAACCTCGAATTGGCGCAGAAAACCGACAAATCAGTGTGGGCCAGTTTGCGTGCGCGCCTGAGTGGCGAGCAACGTGAGCGCATCAGCGAAGTGCTGGAAACCATTCGCCTGACCTCCTCGGTCAATCGCCCGGCGGGCTTGTTGTCCCACGGCCAGAAGCAGTTTCTGGAAATCGGCATGTTGCTGATGCAAGACCCGCAACTGCTGCTGCTCGACGAACCGGTCGCGGGCATGACCGACGCTGAAACCGAATTCACCGCCGAGCTGTTCAAGTCGCTGGCAGGCAAGCATTCGCTGATGGTGGTGGAACACGACATGGGCTTTGTCGGCTCGATTGCCGATCACGTCACGGTGTTGCACCAGGGCAGCGTGCTGGCCGAAGGGTCGCTTGAGCAGGTGCAGGAAAACGAGCGGGTGATCGAGGTCTACCTCGGCCGCTGACCCTGAAAACACCTTTCCAATGTGGGAGCGGGCTTGCTCGCGAATGCGGTGTGTCATTCAAAGTTGATGGCGACTGATCCACCGCATTCGCGAGCAAGCCCGCTCCCACAGGGGATTTGAGGAGAATTTGAGAATGCTGCAAGTCGACACGCTGCACCAGTACTACGGCGGTAGCCACATCCTGCGCGGCCTGAGCTTTGACGTGAAGGTCGGCGAGGTCACCTGCTTGCTCGGGCGCAACGGCGTGGGCAAGACCACCCTGCTCAAATGCCTGATGGGTCTGTTGCCGGCCAAGGAAGGCGCAGTGAATTGGGAAGGCAAACCGATCACCACGCTCAAGCCGCATCAGCGGGTGCACGCCGGGATCGCTTATGTGCCGCAGGGCCGGGAGATTTTCGGGCGTCTGACGGTGGAAGAAAATCTGCTGATGGGCCTGTCGCGTTTTCCTGGTTCCGAGGCCAAGGAAGTCCCGGCGTTCATCTACGAATTGTTCCCGGTGCTGCTACAAATGAAGCAGCGGCGCGGCGGCGACTTGTCCGGTGGTCAGCAACAACAGTTGGCCATTGGTCGAGCCCTGGCCAGTCGTCCGCGGTTGCTGATCCTCGACGAACCCACCGAAGGTATTCAGCCGTCGGTGATCAAGGAGATTGGCGCGGTGATCAAAAAGCTCGCAGCCCGAGGCGACATGGCGATTCTGCTGGTGGAGCAGTTCTACGATTTCGCCGCTGAACTGGCCGATCAGTACCTGGTGATGTCCCGGGGCGAGATTGTCCAGCAGGGACGCGGAGAAAACATGGAAGCCGAGGGTGTGCGCGGACTGGTTACGATCTAACCTGTAGCGTCCTAACGATAATCAGAAAACATGAATTTACCTTTAACGACTGCCCTGTTTACCCCGAGCTGGCACGCCGAGCTGGAGTTGGCGTACGCCCGCTTCGGCGACTGCACGCGCCCGGTTCAGCGCCGACACCTCGGCCCGCTGCGGGTGCAGAAGCATCTGTATGCCGAAGGTCCCGAGGTCTGCCAGCACATCATCGTCCATCCGCCGGGTGGCATTGCCGGCGGTGATCGGCTGGACATCAGCGCCCGCGTCGAACCGCACGCCTGGGCGCAGATCACCAGCCCCGGCGCGGCCAAGTGGTATCGCGCCGCGGGCCCTGCCTTTCAAAAGCTCGACTTGAAAGTCGCTGCCGGAGCAACGCTGGAATGGCTGCCACAGGAAACCATCGTCTACAGCGCCGCACAGGCTGAGCTGACCACCTCGATTGAGCTTGAGGGGGATGCGCGGCTGTTCTACTGGGACGTGGTGGCGCTGGGTCGCCCGGCCAGCGGCGAGCGTTTCGACCTCGGGCATTTTCAATCGCACCTGGATATTCGTCGCGACGGTCGATTGCTCTGGCATGAGCGCCAGCGCATTGTCGGCGATGACGGTTTGCTCGATTCGCCGATAGGGCTGGACGGCCATCCGGTGTTTGCCACGTTGCTGGTGACCGGTGAGATTGATGCTGAACGGCTAGAGCGCTGCCGCTCGTTGGGCCATGACGTGCGCGGGGATCTGACGCAGTTGCCGGGGCTGTTGGTGGCTCGTTGTCTGGCTAACGAAGCATTGCTCGCGCGTGCCTGGCTCATCGATTTATGGCGCCTGTTACGCCCGGCGCTGCTAGACCGCGAAGCCCAGCCCCCTCGAATCTGGAACACCTGAAATGCAATCCAACTGTGGGAGCGGGCTTGCTCGCGAAGGCGGCGTGTCATTCACACAGATGCTGGCTGACCTACCGCTTTCGCGAGCAAGCCCGCTCCCACAGGGGATTTGTGCACATTTTTCAATCTGCCCTGATGGAACCCAACAATGGACCTGACCCCACGCGAAAAAGACAAGCTGTTGATCTTCACCGCCGGCCTCGTCGCCGAACGGCGTTTGGCGCGCGGTGTGAAGCTCAACTACCCCGAAGCCATGGCCTACATCTCCGCCGCGCTGCTCGAAGGCGCCCGTGACGGCCAGACCGTGGCCGAGCTGATGCACTTGGGCACCACCCTGCTGACCCGCGAACAAGTGATGGAAGGCATCCCGGAGATGATCCCCGAGATCCAGGTCGAAGCGACATTCCCCGACGGCACCAAACTGGTCACTGTTCACCAACCGATCGTCTGAGGCCGGGCCATGACTTACAGCATTCGCGATGCGCTGCATGCCGACCTGCCGGCGATCCGCGACATTTACAACGACGCGGTGCTCAACACCACGGCGATCTGGAACGACGCGCCCGTCGACCTCGGCAACCGTCAGACATGGTTCAGCGCCCGTCAGGCCCTGGCTTATCCGATTCTGGTGATCGTCGACGCCGACAACGCGGTGCTCGGCTACGCTTCTTTTGGTGACTGGCGGCCATTCGACGGTTTCCGTCATACCGTCGAGCACTCGGTTTATGTGCGCAGCGACCAACGCGGCAACGGCCTCGGCCCGCAACTGATGAGCGTGCTGATCGAGCGGGCCAGGGCCTGTGGCAAGCACGTCATGGTCGCCGCCATCGAAACCGGCAACGCTGCCTCGATTCGCTTGCATGAACGCGCCGGTTTCATAACCACAGGCCAGATGCCGCAAGTCGGCACCAAGTTCGGTCGCTGGCTCGACCTGACCTTCATGCAGCTCACCCTCAACCCTGGCGCGCAGCCGCCTGACGCCAACAAGGAGTGACATCGATGAACGCCGCCCAACTGCGCCGCGTCAATGCTGAAAGTTTTGCCCACTATCGTCAGGGCCTGATCGATCTGCTGCTCGATGCAGTGGGTTATGGCGCCAGTGTCGGATTCATGGCCAACCTCGATGCGGCTCAGGCTCGCACCTATTTCGATGAGGTTCAGGACAACGTCAACAAGGGCAGCGTGTTGCTCTGGGTGGTGGTCAAGGACGAGCAAGTGCAGGCCAGTGTGCAACTGGGACTGTGCCAGAAGGCCAACGGTCTCAATCGCGCCGAAGTGCAGAAACTGCTCGTGCGCGAACACGCCCGTCGGCGCGGTCTTGGCCAGCAATTGATGAGTGCGCTGGAGCTCGAAGCCCCAAGACACAAACGCGGCCTGCTCTACCTCGACACCGAAGCCGGCTCTCCAGCCGAAGACTTCTACAGGGCGCTTGGCTACATCCGCGCAGGTGAAATCCCCGACTACGCCTGTGACCCGCACGGCACCTATCGGCCAACTGCCCTCTACTACAAGATTCTGCAAGGAGCCCAGTGATGATTCCCGGTGAATACCAGATCCAGCCCGGCGACATCGAACTCAACGTCGGCCGCCGCACGGTCAGCCTGAAAGTCGCCAACAGCGGCGACCGGCCGATCCAGGTCGGCTCGCACTATCACTTTTTCGAAACCAATGACGCCCTGACCTTTGATCGAGCGGCCAGCCGTGGCATGCGCCTGAATATTCCGGCCGGCACGGCGGTGCGCTTCGAGCCGGGACAGAGTCGCGAGGTTGAGCTGGTGGATTACGCCGGGCATCGCCGGGTGTTCGGTTTTGCCGGACGGGTCATGGGTGATCTCTGAATAATACGGTGTGCGCTCTGGCCCCTTCGCGAGCAAGCCCGCTCCCACATTCGACCGCGTCCCTTCAGTTGAAATGCGGTCAATTGTGGGAGCGGGCTTGCTCGCGAATCTGTGAGCGCAGCGAACAGCCTCAAAGACAATTGAATTCCAAGGCGAGCACATGAAAATTTCAAGACAAGCCTACGCCGACATGTTCGGCCCCACCGTCGGCGACAAGGTGCGCCTGGCCGACACCGAGTTGTGGATCGAAGTCGAGAAAGACTTCACCACCTACGGCGAAGAAGTGAAATTCGGCGGCGGTAAAGTCATCCGTGACGGCCAGGGCCAGAGCCAATTGCTGGCCGCCGAGGTGGTCGACACCGTGATCACCAACGCGCTGATCATCGACCACTGGGGCATCGTCAAAGCCGACGTCGGCCTCAAGGACGGTCGCATCGTCGCCATCGGCAAGGCCGGCAACCCGGACGTGCAGCCCAACGTGACCATGGCCATTGGCGCCGGCAGCGAAGTGATCGCTGGCGAAGGCATGATCCTCACCGCCGGCGGCATCGACACGCACATCCACTTCATCTGCCCGCAGCAGATCGAAGAGGCGCTGATGAGCGGCGTCACCACCATGATCGGCGGCGGCACGGGACCGGCCACCGGCACCAACGCGACGACCTGCACTTCAGGCCCGTGGCATCTGGCGCGCATGCTCCAGGCCGCCGACGCCTTCGCGATGAACATCGGCCTCACCGGCAAGGGCAACGCCAGCCTGCCGGAACCGTTGATCGAGCAGGTCAAGGCCGGCGCCATTGGCCTCAAGCTGCACGAAGACTGGGGCACCACCCCGGCGAGCATCGACAACTGCCTGAACGTCGCCGATCAATATGACGTGCAGGTGGCGATCCACACCGACACCCTCAACGAATCCGGCTTTGTCGAGACCACCCTCGGCGCCTTCAAGGGCCGCACCATCCACACCTACCACACCGAGGGTGCCGGTGGCGGCCACGCGCCGGACATCATCAAGGCCTGCGGGTTTGCCAACGTGCTGCCGAGTTCGACCAACCCGACCCGGCCGTTTACCCGCAACACCATCGATGAACACCTCGACATGTTGATGGTCTGTCACCACCTCGACCCGAGCATCGCCGAAGACGTCGCGTTCGCTGAAAGCCGCATCCGCCGCGAGACGATTGCCGCCGAAGACATCCTTCATGACCTCGGCGCCTTCTCGATGATCAGCTCCGACAGCCAAGCCATGGGCCGTGTTGGCGAAGTCATCACCCGCACCTGGCAAACCGCCGACAAAATGAAAAAACAGCGCGGTCCTTTGCCGCAGGACGGCGAAGGCAACGACAACTTCCGCGCCAAACGCTACATCGCCAAATACACGATCAACCCGGCGATCACCCATGGCATCAGCCATGAAGTCGGTTCGATCGAAGTCGGCAAGTGGGCGGATCTGGTGCTGTGGCGTCCGGCGTTTTTCGGCGTCAAACCGACGCTGATTCTCAAGGGCGGCGCCATTGCCGCCAGCCTGATGGGCGATGCCAACGCATCGATCCCAACCCCGCAACCGGTGCACTACCGCCCGATGTTTGCCAGTTACGGTGGCTCGCTGCACGCCACCAGCCTGACCTTCATCAGCCAAGCCGCGCAGGAGGCCGGGTTGCCCGAAGCATTGGGTTTGAAGAAGAAGATTGCCGTGGTCAAAGGTTGCCGCGAGGTGCAGAAAACCGACCTGATCCACAACGATTACCTGCCAAACATCGATGTCGATCCGCAGACGTATCAAGTCAAGGCTGACGGTGTGCTGCTGTGGTGTGAACCGGCGGAAACGCTGCCGATGGCTCAACGCTACTTTCTGTTTTAGAGCCCGAGTCCCGAGTACGGACACTTGTGTCCGTACTCGGTATCTCTGCATAGGTGACGATGGCCCGACTTACGGCGGGGCAGATGACTCACCCACAGATCAGCCACGCTCTCGAATCCGCCCCGCTCAGTGTTGTATCGGCAACGAGATTACAAACAATCCATCATGGAGCCGGAAACAACAAAGCGACCATCTCGCGGGAGTAGTGATAATTCAACCTTAGTTCCTTACCCGCCGGAATATCCGTTGTAGCAAAAACAGTACTCAGCTCTAACCCTCTGCGAACCACCTCTCCTTCGGATCGGTCTTCGACTTCAACGCGAAAAGCAACGGTTTCAACGTTATACCCTCCCGGCGATTGACGCAGTGGCCGGCCGGCCGCGTTAAATACGAAGTTGGTGTTGATTCTGGAAACAATATTGTCGCCCGCCACAACGATTGAAAATTCCCGGGGCCTGCCATCCTCCATAAAAGTTCCGGTAGTTGCGTACATGGCAAATGTTTGTTCGGCAAGTGACAGGCGAGCAGCAGGTACAAGATCTCCACCATATACCCCAATGATTTCCCCTTTACTGATACGCCGGTTCGCCACCACCATCAATTGTCCGATCAGAGCCTTTTCGCCGGGAACGATGATGTCTGCGTCAGTGAAGGTGCGTAACTGCAGTTTTTCCTCATACAACCTGGCGACCTGTTCAAAACCACCCGCTTTCAGGTAGGGCAGAACCTGCTCCGAGGAGTATCTGTTTCCACTGGCCATGGACACTTCTGACTCAAGGCTTCTGACATACATGGGTTTGCCATCAATTCCCCTGATCGGATATTTACCATTGTTGGCACGGCTGTATGAGCCCAGCTTGTTGTTCTCGCCCGAATAACGCACATAGTGGCGCATGCTGCTGAGTTCTTCAGGGGTATAGGGTTTGATCGGCATCGACTCCGACGCCAGTTCGAAAACATCATCGGGAGACGCCGGTCGAGTCGGCAGCGATTCCAGCGCCAGTTCGAACTCTTCATCGGAATGCCCGGCGTTCATTCCGCCCTTGCGACCTCGACGATGCCAGGTACCGGCCGCATCGGGAGTGGCAATGATCCCGCTGCTGAGCAGTTCGGACGGTTTTTGGGGGTCGCGTACCCGCAGCAGGTAATGTTGCCCGTCTCCCGCGTCAGGTGACCGGGCGGCGAAGTATTTGGCGCCGTTGAATTCCACTTCGTGCGCGGCCGACAGTTTCAGTTGCAAGGTTTTGCCAGATGCGACTATCCGAGGGCTGGCGGATCGGCTGGCACCCGATCCGAATTCACTCAGCTCGGCCCATTGCCCGCTGACAGGATCACGCTCCAGCGCAGGCCCCGACGCAAACCGTTCGCTTTGCAACCGCGCCCGGTACAGACCGGTTTGCGGATCCGTTGCGACAGGCACGATATCTCCGCCCGAGACTTCGGCGTAGCCACGCCCCTTGACTGACCGTAAACCGTGCGCGTCGGCCTCCGGCAGTTGAACCGGCGCCTTGAACGCGTAATCTGGCAAAGTGTTTCGAGCCACCGCCCGAGCAAACTCGGGAGGCGGCGTGACCGCGCTGATCGTGACCGTGGATGCCGGCAAGGATGCGTCAGGCGTCACGCCTGCGGCGCTGCCATCACCGGGCAGACTTCGCGTTGACGCGATGTCTGGAGGAAGGAAATCGAAGCGATGTAGCGTATCGCGAGGCGGCGAGACAGCGTCCGATGGCGGCGCGGGCCTCGTGTGCACATCGACAGAGGCGGGGCCTTTGGGAGGCGGTTTTCGTACCATAAATTATTCGTCCTTGAATAGATTTTTTAGTGACTAACATCGGTAGCCGAGTAGAGTGCCGCATGATTGCTTGTTTACTGTGTAACTACAGTGCCCGGTATCAGGCAAGTACATATCCTTATGTACGACGCTATATACACAACATAACCAAAACATCTTACAAAACGCTAAGCATGCACTTCAGATTGCCTGCAACTCTTCCACGCACGATAAAAATACCAGATACCTCGCTTATAAAAACAACTAAAAATAATCAAAAAACCACTCACAAAGAGCAGGCAATCATTAACAATTTCGAAGTTTAAGTGCATGAATCAACACCAAACTGTACTACCAGCGCAATAGAAACTTCCCGATACTTCTCAACGGTACTGTGGCAGGGACTACAAAGAGGTTAATATCGCGAAACACTCCAGAAGGGAACCCGCCATGCGCCTATCCGAATTCATCAGGCAACACGTTGATCGTATCGTCGATGAATGGGAGGAGTTTGCAGGCACCATTACGCCCGCCGCCGATTATCTGGACTCGAACGCACTGCGTGATCACGCCAAGGCCATCCTGCTGGCCGCCGCACGGGACATGAACAAACCGCAAAGTCCTGACGAGCAAGCGGCCAAAGCCAAGGGTGAAGGCCTGGAAGTAACCCCCAGCCTCAATCAGGCCGGCTCCAGCCATGGCGAACTACGCCACACCGTCGGTTTTGATCTGGTGCAAATGACCTCGGAGTTTCGCCACCTGCGCGCCTGCGTGATACGTCGCTGGGTCGAAAGCCTGGGGGCACCGGACATGGTGTATTTCCAGGACATGATCCGTTTCAACGAAGCCATCGATGAAGCGCTGGCCGAGTCCACAGCCGCCTATGCGCAAGAGGTTGAGCGTTCGCGGGACATCTTTCTTGCCATCCTCGGTCACGACCTGCGCGCGCCGCTGCAAGCGGTGAGCATGTCCAGCGAATTGCTGTTGCGCAAAACCCGTCTGGAGGGCGATGCGCTGACCTGTGCCCTGAACATCAAGCGTGGCGCCCGACACATGGCGGCGATGATCAGCGATTTACTCGAACTGGTGCGCTGTCGTCTGGGCAAGAGCCTGCCGATCGAACCTGTACCAATGGACATGGCCAACGCCGCACGGGCAGCGATTGCCGAGGCCTGCGCCGGCAATCCGCAATGCGATCCAGTGTTGAATATCAGCGGCGATACTCACGGAACGTGGGACACCGGACGGATCGACCAGCTCCTGCAAAACCTGATCGGCAACGCCTTGCAGCATGGTTTGAATCAACGCGACGTGGTGATCAACCTCAGGGGCGAAGGCGACAGCGTGCTCCTGTCCGTACATAACCACGGCACGCCGATTCCCGAAGAGGCTATCGGCACGATTTTCGACCCGTTGGTGCGCAGCGCCGACGAGCAACTCGGTCAGCCGTCAACCAGCCTGGGGTTAGGTTTGTTTATCGTCAAGGAAGTAGTCACCGCCCATGGCGGGACGATTGACGTCAGCTCGAACGAGGCTGACGGGACGCGTTTCAGCGTGGTGTTGCCCAGAAACGTTTAGTCAGGATCACCGCCTTATCGTTCTTCGCGAGCAAGCCCGCTCCCACAGAAGTCCGCATTCCACTCCGCACAGAAGTCCGCATGCCAATTGTGGGAGCGGGCTTGCTCGCGAAGAGCCATGCCCAAACAACCGATCAACATCAGACAAGCTATTCGACCACCAAGCGCCCCAACCGCTGCTTGAGCATGCTGTTCTCGGCCCGCAGTTCGCGAACTTCATCGAGCAGATCCAGCGCCAGCGCAACACCTTCCCACTCCAGCTCCAGATCGCGCCGCAGCTTGGCGGCGCGTTTGGCCAGGGCCAGTTCGTAGTCGGTGAAACGCCAGTCCCGGGGCTGTTCGCCCTGAGGTTCGAGGATGCCGTGTTCGACGATTTCGATCACGTAGACGTCCGATAAATCGGCTGCCTCACAGAATTCTGCCATGTCCAGTTGAACGATCAGGGGGCTGCTCATGTTGGGCTACTCCGTCGCTGGGTTCAGAAGTTCTCTCGCGGATTGAAGGCGGCTTTCTTCGCCAGTTCCTGCCACAACGCGATGACCTCATCGTCTGCGGCTTTCGGCATGACGGCCTTGAGCTGCACGAACAGGTAACCGCGCTCGCCCGCCTTGTTTTTCAGACCATGACCCTTGGCCCGCATGCGCTGACCGTTCTGGCTGCCGGCCGGCACTTTGAGGTTGATCTTGCCGGTCAGGGTCGGCACGGCCACTTCAGCCCCCAGCACCAGCTCCCACGGCGCCAGTGGCAGCGTGATGATCAGGTTGTCGCCTTCGACATCGAACTTGGGGTGCGGCGCAAAACGAATCGTCAGGTACAGATCGCCATTCGCCCCGCCACCGATGCCCGGTGCGCCCTGGCCTTTGAGGCGGATGCGCTCGCCGTCGGTCACGCCCGCCGGGATCTTCACGTTCAGGCTCTTGGTGGTATTGCTGACGTGCTGGCCATTAGCGTTGTATTGCGGCACCTGGAAGGTGACTTTCTTGGATTCGTTCGAAAGTGTCTCTTCGAGGAAAACCGGCAATTCCATTTCCACGTCTTGCCCTCGGCGTCCTGCACTGCGTTGTTGCCGACCTTCGCCACCACCGAAACCGGGGCCGCGATTGCCGAAGATCGAACTGAAGAAGTCCGAGAAGTCGCCGGTGTCCTGACCGCCGCCGCCAAAGCCGCCACGGCTCTGCCAGCCCGGTGGCCCCTGGAACGGTTGTCCGTGCTGGCCATAGCGGCGCAGTTCGTCGTATTCGGCACGTTTGTCAGCGCTTTTCAGCGCTTCATAGGCTTCCGAGGCATCCTTGAACTTGGCCTCGGCGTCTTTTTCCTTGCTGACATCGGGGTGGTATTTGCGCGCCAGCTTGCGATAGGCCGCCTTGATGGCCTTGTCGTCTGCTGTCGGCTCCACGCCGAGTATCTTGTAATAGTCTTTGAAGTCCATTGAAGGAGTCACCATCCGTTATCGATTTCGCGCCGATGCCAGCATGCGCCTATTCGCGCGTGCCAGGTTGACCGATCTCAAACTTGTGACCGGGTGGCGCAACAGAAGTTTATCGGCAGTGGGCGGCGGTTCTTGCGACCGCCGGTATGTCTGCCGGCCCATGCCAGCAAGTTTGGGGCAAAGCGGCGACTTTCAACCCAGCCTGGTCGTGAAATAGCTGATGACCGGCCTTCGAATCTGCCGCGCACTGACATACACTGCGCGGCCGTTTTTTGACCGGAACCCGAAAGACATGAACAACGCCTCTCCAGCCCGTGCCTGCGGCATCGACTTCGGCACGTCCAACTCCACCGTCGGCTGGCTACGCCCCGGCATGGAAACGATGATCGCGCTGGAAGACGACAAGATCACCCTGCCGTCAGTGGTCTTCTTCAACATCGAGGAGCGCCGCCCGGTGTACGGTCGCCTGGCCCTGCACGAGTACCTGGAAGGCTACGAAGGCCGGCTGATGCGCTCGCTCAAGAGTCTGCTCGGTTCCAAGCTGATCAAGCACGACACCAGCGTCCTGGGCACCGCGATGCCATTCAAGGACTTGCTCGGCCTGTTCATCGGCCAGCTCAAGAGCCGCGCCGAAACGGCCGCCGGTCGGGAATTCGAGCAAGTGGTGCTGGGCCGTCCGGTGTTTTTCGTC
Organism: Pseudomonas sp. NPDC087615; assembly: GCF_044743445.1. NCBI lineage: Bacteria > Pseudomonadati > Pseudomonadota > Gammaproteobacteria > Pseudomonadales > Pseudomonadaceae > Pseudomonas > Pseudomonas sp. NPDC087615. Next base: position 49,258 of record NZ_JBIUWM010000018.1, read on the forward strand.
GATGACGATCCGCTGGCCGACCAGGAAGCCGAAGACACGTTGGTAGACGTCGCCCGCAAGATCGGCTTCAAGGACGTGTCGTTCCAGTACGAGCCGATTGCCGCGGCCTTCGACTACGAGTCGACCATCGAGAAAGAAGAGCTGGTACTGATCGTCGACATCGGCGGTGGTACGTCCGACTTCTCGCTGGTGCGCCTCTCGCCCGAGCGGCGCGGTGTGGATAACCGCCACGACGACATCCTCGCCACGGGCGGCGTGCACATCGGCGGTACCGACTTCGACAAACAACTGAGCCTGCAAGGCCTGATGCCGCTGTTCGGCTACGGCAGCCGCATGAAAAGCGGCGCCTACATGCCGACCAGCCACCACATGAACCTGGCGACCTGGCACACGATCAACTCGGTGTACTCGCAAAAATCCAGCCTGGCGCTGGGCAGCATGCGCTACGACATCGAAGACACGGGCGGCATCGATCGCCTGTTCAAACTGATCGAACAGCGCGCCGGGCACTGGCTGGCGATGGAAGTGGAAGAGACCAAGATTCACCTGACGCATACCGACAGCCGGCATGTGCCGCTGGATCGCATCGAAGCCGGGCTGAGCGTGGAACTGACGCGAGCCCTGTTCGAATCAGCCATTGACGCGCAACTGGAACGGGTGCGCGGTAGCGTCACGCAGTTGCTCAACGATGCGAACGTGTCGGTGGATCAGGTGGATACGGTTTTCTTCACCGGCGGTTCCAGCGGCATTCCGGCGCTGCGCAACAGCGTCTCGGCGATGCTGCCGAATGCGCGACATGTCGAAGGCAATATCTTTGGCAGCATCGGCAGCGGTCTGGCGATTGAAGCCATGAAGCGCTATGGCGCCATGGCCTGATCCAAAATCGGCAGTGCGCCCTTCGCGAGCAAGCCCGCTCCCACACTGGATTGCATTCTAGCTGAAGGAATGCGGTCAAAAGTGGGAGCGGGCTTGCTCGCGAAGAGGCCCGCTCAAACACTACAAATTCTGAATCAAACCATCCCGCCCAGCTTCAACTCACTCTTCAGATACGCGTAGTAAATCGGCCCCGCCACAACCCCCGGCAGGCCGAACGCGGCCTCGAACACCAGCATTGCCAACAGCAACTCCCACGACTTGGCACTGATCTGCCCGCCGACAATGCGCGCGTTGAGAAAGTATTCGAGCTTGTGGATAAAAATCAGGTAGCCCAGCGCCGCCAGCGCCACCCAGATCGACAGCGACAGACCGACAATGGTGATCAGCGTGTTCGACATCAGGTTGCCGATCACCGGCAGCAGGCCGAGCAGGAAGGTCAACACGATCAGGGTTTTGGTCAGCGGCAGTTTGATGCCGAACATCGGCAGGATCACCGCCAGGAAGATGCCGGTGAAGAAGGTGTTGAGCAGGGAAATCTTGATCTGCGCGAAGACGATGTTGCGAAACGCCTGCACCAGCAGGTGCAAGCGGTCGAACAGTGCGGCGGCCAGCGGCTTGCGCTTGGTCACGTCCGGTATGCGCTGCAGGGCAATGATTGCGCCGAGCACCATGCCGATCAGCAGCGTGACGAACATGTGCGCTGCGTCCTTGCCCACCAGTTGCAGATCGGCCAAGTGTTTGCCGGCCCATTCGCCAATGGCTACGCGAAATTCCGCCGCACTCGCTGGCAGGTAAGCGTCGATGAACGGCGGCAACTGACCGCGTGCGCGGTCAATCACGCCCATGAATTTGTCGAGCGACGCCCCGGGATTTTCCGCTTCGTGCAGCAGGAAACTGATGGCGCCGGCGAAGAGCAGCGCCAGCACACTGACCACCAGCGTACCGAGCAACGCCACCGCCAGCCAACGTGCGCGGCGGCCTTCAATCAGCCGCTGCAGTTGCGGGGTGAGCATGTTGACCAATTCGAAAACCAGCAACCCGGCCAACAGACTGGGCAGCAAGCGCAGCGGCAACACCAGCAGCAAACCGCCGAAAATGATGATGCAACTAACCCAGAACACAACATGACGCTGAGAAAACGTTGGCATACAGCCTCAAAACGAACGGCGTAAAAGGATGGGCAGTCTGCCAGCGATCCGGGGGGAGCACTAGGAATATGCAGGGACGAAGCGTGTGGGTGCGCTCAATGGCCCCATCGCGAGCAGGCTCGCTCCCACTGGGGTACGCATTTCAATGTGGAAGCGAGCCTGCTCGCGAAGAGGCCGGCCCGTTCACCACATATCGCTGCTGATTACTTTTTCTTCAGGCAATCACTCATGAAAGTCTTGCGTGCATCGCCGGTCAACGCCTTGGTTTTCGCATCAGCGTTGCAGGTTTTCATTTTCTGCTGCTGGGGAGTCATGGCCTTGCCATCGTTGGCTGCTGGCGCGGCTTTGAGGCAGGTGCTCATGAACGTTTTGCGCTCATCGCCTTTCAGACTCTTGGCGGTCGCATCGGCATTGCAGGTGGTCATTTTGTTCTGTTGCGCGGTGGCGGCAAAACCCTGGGAGCACAGCAGCAGACCGATCATCAACAAAGGGACACGCAACATCTTCATGGAGTTTTCTCCTTGTCGCCGCACCGATGGATGCGGCCTCCGCAGGAGTGTAGCCAAATCTTGTTACACCTTCCTGCCTTCAAGGTGGCTGCGCCGGTACTGCTCCGGCGTACATCCGGCCTGACGGGCGAACATGGCGATAAACGCCGAGCCACTGCTGTAACCCAGGTCGAAGGCGATTTCCTGCACGCTGCGCGACGTTTCCAGTGCTTCGATCGCGGCGAGATAGCGCAAGCGTTGGCGCCACTCACCGAAACTCATCCCCAGTTCGCGCACGAACTGCCGGGCCAGCGTGCGTTCGCTGACATGCACTCGCACCGCCCACTGTGCCAGCGGCTGGTTGTTGCCCGGATCGGCCTGCAACGCGTCGAGGATCGATAGCAAACCGGGACTGCTGGCATACGGCAGGTAACACTCATGCACCGGCGCCTGTTGCAGTTGATCGACCAGCACTTGGGCCAGACGCTGATCGGAATCACGTTCGGGGATCTTCACGTCGCGGGCGGCGAAGTCCTTGAGGATCGCCTTGAGAATGTCGCTGATCGCCAGCGTGCAAGCCCGCGCCGGCAACTCGGCACAGACCTTGGGCGCGAGACACACCGCCCGATAATTGACCGGTTGATGGCTGTAGAAACTGTGCTCGACCTGCGGCGGCACCCACACCGCGTATTGCGGCGGCGACATGAAACGGCTGCCGTCGACGTCCATGTGCAGCACGCCATGAGCCGCATACTCCAGCGTGCCCCACGGATGGCGGTGCGGCGCGGCGAATTCGTGGGCGTTGAAGTCGGCGTAACGGAAGTACACCGCCGACGGCAGTTCGCTGAAATCCAGCAGATCGATGTGTTTACTGTTCATGCTGTCCGGTTTCAGAGGCAGGTTGTCCGGTTCGAAGTATAGGGCTGTATCCAGACAGAGGATAATCACGCTTCATTAACGTTCTGGTTTCAACGCATGCAATACGCTTTTCCTCTGCTGGCGATTTTTATCTGGGCCGGCAACACCGTGATCAACAAGCTCGCCGTCGGCGCGATCTTCCCGGCCGAAATCGGTTTCTACCGCTGGCTGCTCGCCGGCTTGCTGTTCACCCCGTTCATGCTCAAACCGGTGATTGCCCACTGGCCGAAGATCCGCCCGAACCTGGGCAAAATCTTTGTGCTCGGCGTGCTTGGCATGGCCGTGTACCAAAGCCTCGCCTATTTCGCGGCGACCCTGACCACAGCGACCAACATGGGCATCATCCTGTCGCTGATGCCCTTGATGTCGCTGGCCATGGCGATCATCAGCCTAGGCCAGCGCCTGACCGCCGGTGCGCTGGTCGGTGCCGTGCTGTCGTTTGCCGGTGTGCTGGTGGTGGTGTCGTCAGGCAGCCTCAGCGCGCTGCTGCAACACGGGGTGAATCTGGGGGACGCGATGATGCTGATCGCCACCCTGGCTTACGCGGTTTACAGCACGTTGCTGAAGAAATGGCAGCTGCGTTTGCCGCCGCTGGTGTTGCTGTATTTGCAGGTGCTGGTGGCGATTGTGGTGTTGTTTCCGCTGTTTGCTGTTTCGCCGAAAACCGGCCTGACGCTGCAGAACATTCCGCTGGTGTTGTACGCGTGTCTGTTGGCTTCGATGCTGGCGCCATTGGCGTGGATGCAGGCGGTGCAGCGCCTGGGGCCGAGCCGGACGACGCTGTTCTTTAATTTGCTGCCGTTGATTACCGCACTGATTGCGGCGGTGGTGTTGAAGGAGCAGTTGGCGACGTATCACTTGGTCGGCGGGATGCTGACCTTGGGAGGGGTGATTCTTTCCGAGCGTTGGACCACCGTGCTGGGCCATAAACGCCGTGTTGCCTGATCCGGCCCCTTCGCGACCAATCCCGCTCCCGCATTTGGCATGTATTTCCCTGTGGGAGCGGGCTGGCTCGCGAAGAACGATCACTTGGTCTGACCGCTAGACCCCGGCAGCCTTGAGCCTCGCCGCATGCTCGACAAACAGCCGCACCGGATCAGCCCCCTTCCCGACCAGCCCCAGCGACTGGTTCACGATGTCGAAATGATCGAGAGGAAAGTCATCGCCAATTACCGTGCCCAGATGCGAGCTGTAACGCCCGACCATGCCGTCACACTGCCCCGCCTCACGCACGAACGTCTTGGCAAACAGCCGACAGCTGCGATGGGTGCCGTCAAACAGATTACCGCCGCGATCGGTCTTGCCCGGCTGTAACGTCCCCGACCACGAGTAATAACGCACGCCATTGACCACTTCCGGCCCGTGCCCGCCCCAGGTGTCGGGCAGCCCCTGTGGATAACGCTGATTGAACAGCGCCACGCCGTCTGAAGTCAGCGAGTGATGCGAGGCATGGATATCGACCGGCAGTTTCGGCCCGTGATAACCGGTGTCGAGTAACGCCATCATCCAGCCGATAGCGCGTAGCAACGCATCGAGTAGGCGCCCTTTGGCACTGTCAGCGGGGTAGTGCTTGAGCAGATAGTCGGCCAGCTCCGAGCCGTGATTGGGCCCGGCGACCGAGGTCACCGAAGCCACCAGATCCGGGCGTTTGGCCGCCGCATAACGCGCCGTCAGCGAGCCTTGGCTGTGACCGAACAGGTTGACCTTGGCCGCGCCGGTCTCGCGCAAAATCTCCTCGATACGCCGCAGCAACTGCTCACCGCGCACCTCGGTCGAGTTGAGCGGCGACACCTGCACGGCAATCACCGTCGCACCACCACGGCGCAACGCCTTGATGATCCCGAACCAATACGGATAAAACACCAGCCGGATAAACCCGAGCATGCCCGGCACCAGCACCAGTGGATAACGCGTCGACATGGGCAAACATCCTTGTGGTCGGTGAGTGGATGCAAGGCGTGCAAAACGCCCGCCAAGCATCCGCCCTGAAGATGACAACTCGATGAGCAGCCTACTTCAGCCCCACCCCCCCTGCCACAATCAGCCCCACCGACGGTCGTTTGACTGACCGGTGCCAAGATTGCATCACATGCCATAAAACTTTTTGCATCGCCCAAGACTCACAACCTGGGTAGGCGATCACGACTGTAGAGCGTGGCGCCAATCGGATTAGCCTCCAGGAGATCGAAATGAGCGACCTGCATTTGTCTGATGTTCAAACCCTGCGCGAGCGCGCACGGCAACACGTTGAAAACGGCGCCGTGACCGAGAGCTACAGTGCCAACCGTGAAGAGGTGCTGCGCTTGCTCAACGAATCGCTGGCCACCGAACTGGTCTGCGTCTTGCGCTACAAGCGCCACTACTTCATGGCCAACGGTTTGAAAGCCAGCGTGGCCGCCGACGAATTCCTCGAACACGCCATTCAGGAAGCGCAACACGCCGACCGCCTGGCTGAACGCATTGTGCAATTGGGCGGCGAGCCTGAGTTCAACCCCGACCTGTTGTCGAAGATGTCCCACGCCCAGTACGTGGCCGGCAACACCTTGAAGGAAATGGTCTACGAAGACCTCGTGGCCGAGCGGATCGCCATCGACAGCTACCGCGAGATCATTCAGTACATCGGTGATAAAGACCCGACGACCCGACGTATCTTCGAAGATATTCTGGCGCAGGAAGAAGAACATGCCGATGACATGGCCGACATTCTGAACGACCTCTAAACCTTCGAAATTGCCATCGCGGGCAAGCCCGCTCCCACAGGATTGCGCTGTACCTGTGGGAGCGGCGGTGCGACGATTCGACTTGCCCGCGATGGCGTCCTGACAGGCGCTGTAGATTTACTTGCTTGGCTTGACGGTCACCGGCGCCTTGCCCGCCTTCATCTGTTCAAGCAGCGGCGCACACTGATTCGGCTCTGCGCCACTGGGGGCCACCAACGCCAGCAGCCCTGCCGCCGGTGCAGCAATCACCCCCAACGCCACCATCCCCGCCCCGCGCAGCAACAGCGGCACCGCTTTGACCCCGGCATCGGGCTTGATGAACTTGCCACGCACATACAGCGGCGAACGCAGCGAGATCAGACGCCAGCCCTTGGATTCGGGGGTCACCGTCAGGTCCAGTTGCTCGGTGGCCATGTTCGCTGTGCCGTCGACGTAAATGATCGCGTTCTCGGTATCGAAGACAAACAGTCGCGTGGTCGCCAAACCGGTCTTGATGTCGAAGTCCGCCGCTGCGCAGTTGATCTTCACTTCCTTGTCGCCAAAGATCTTGCCGACCACGTAGTTACCGACGTTGAGACCGGCCAGCTCCATCAACTCACGACTGATCGCGCCGTCGTTGATCAGCATCTTCAGGCTGCCGTTGGCGCCGCCCAGCAACTTGGCAACCGAGTTGCCGCGACCACTGATATCGGCATCGCCATTGAGCTCACCAAAACTGGTCTTCATGGGCTCAAACGTCGGGAACAGTTCCTTGAGTTTGAACTTGCGCGCAGTCAATTTGGCCCGGCCTTCCAAAGGTTCGGTGCGCCCGTTGAGGCGGATCTGTGCGTCGAGAGTGCCGCCCGCGACGCCGAAGCGCAGCGGTTCCAGGCTGAGCTCACCGTCATCGAGTTTCAGATGGGTATAGAGGTCGGTGAGCGGCAGTTTTTCACTGTGGACGATGCGCTTGCCGGTGAATTCAACATCCGCGTCCATCGCTCGCCAGCGGTCGGTCTTGAACGCCTCGACCGGCAGTACTTTATCGGCCGGTTGCTTGCTATCGCCGCCCCGGGCCTTTTGCTTGTCATTGGCGTCAGCGCCGATCAACGGCGCGAGGTCAGCGAACAGCAGTTGATTGGATACCAGCGCGCCGCTGAGTTTTGGCCGTGGCTGGCTGGCGATGTAGGTCAGGTCGCCATGGATGTCGCTGCCGCCGATCTTGCCGTTGAATTGCTCATAGGTGAATGTCGCGCCCGCCGCGTCATGAAGCTTGGCGATCAGATGGCCGTCGGTTGCATACGGGGGCGTATCCGGCAAGGTCACGCCGGTCAACGGATAGAGATTACCGAGGCTGGCACCGGCCAATTTCAAGCGCAGGTCGAGGGCGCCGAGGTTGAGCGGGTCGGTCAGGGTGCCGGCCAATTCAATGCGGGTGTCGCCGATTTTCGCCTGGGCTTGCAGCGGGAACGGTTTGCTCGCGTCCTGCAACGCCAACAAACCGCCGATCTTGCCTTGGCCGGTGAGGTTCTGGCCGTGATATTGGCCTTTGACCTTCAACGCGAACGCGTAGTCTTGTGGCGCGCCGCCCTTGTCCTTCGCGGTTTTCGCCGCTTTGTCACCGACGATTTCGCTGAACGGAATCGGCTTGCCCAGCGGATCGATCAGCACATCCAGCTTGGTCTTGAGGGTTTGATCATCAAGCGTCACATGACCCTTGTCGAAACCGATGGCGCCGATATCGACCATCCAGTTCGACGGTTCGGCATTCGGATCCTTGGGATCAAACGTGAACGTCCAGTTGGCCCGGCCATCGGCCAAGCGTTGCAGCTCAGCGTTAGGCTCGGTCAGGTCGATGCGCGGGATGACCACGCGTTGCGCCAACAACGCCAGAGGCGAGATACGCAGCTCAACGCGCTTGAGCGTGACCATCTGCGGCGTCTTCGACCACTGCGGATTGCCCAGGCTCAAGTTTTCGGCGACCACATGCGGCCAAGGTACCCAGGCCCGCCAACCGCCCTCATCCGGCTCGCGCTGCCAGATCACCGCGAGGTTGCCGTTAATGGCAAACGGCCGATGCAGCTCTTCCGAGACTTTGGCATTGAGCGCCGGTTTGATCCGGTTCCAGTCGAAGAACGCGATGATCAGGACCAGCACGGCCAAGAGCAGCACAAGGGTGGCGAAGGTCCAACTGAAGATTTTTCCGGTGCGCGTCATGCACAAAGCTCCTGATGACGACCGCACGCCCACATCACGGCGAACGGCTGAAACGGCGGGCCAAAGCGGCCCTCATGAATTCTGTGACTGGCAAAAGGCCCGCAGGTTTAATCGAAAGCCGCATCTGGGCGGAAAAAGCCACGCAAATCTGACCGATTGGTCGAACAACGTTACCGCCCCCCGCACTTTTGTGAGGCGCGAGTGGGTCGAAAATACCCACTAAGGTGCAAAACCGTCACCCTGAAAGGCCCGGTTTAGAGCCTCCCGCCAGAACAATCAATTCTGTTGATTATTACCATTGCGTTTATGAACTTTTATATCGACTTATCGAGAGTAGCATTGCCCTCGTACCCACTTTATCGCCCTCCCAAGGAGCAACCCATCATGAAACGCCAATTACTGCTCAGCCTTACCCTGTCGATGCTAGCCAGCACTGCTTTCGCCCTGCCCGCTGCCGAACAGGCTACTCCGCAAGTAAAAACCAGCTACTCCGTGTTCAGTCAGACCGTTGCTGCTGATGGTTCCGACCGCACGCCACAAGGCCAGACCCTGGCTGAAGATGGCTACGACAAAACTCCACAAGGCCAGGCGCTCGCCGAAAACGGTCGCAACCGCCTCGAACAAAAAGGCCTGGTTGAAGACGGTTACGACAAAACCCCACAAGGCCAGGCGCTCGCCGAAAACGGTCGCAACCGCCTCGAACAAAAAGGCTTGGTTGAAGACGGTTACGACAAAACCCCACAAGGCCAGGCGCTCGCCGAAGGTGGTGGTGACCGTGTGATCGAACGCAACGCCGCTTTAAGCTAAGCCCGTGGTGGCCTGGAAAAAAAGCCCAATTCCCCGATTGGGCTTTTGACTTTTCAGCCACAGCGTTCAAGAAGTCGCGATTTTCCTTCGTTGCATCCCCCCCTGCCGTTCGACGCCGATAAAGCCGATTTGCTAGAGTGCGGCGCTTGTCCTGCCAAAGAACACGCCCTGCGATGCTGCCCCGCGCCGAACAGAAACAACAGACCCGCAACGCCCTGATGGACGCTGCCCGCCACTTGATGGAAAGCGGCCGAGGATTCGGCAGCCTGAGCCTGCGCGAAGTGACGAAAACCGCCGGAATCGTGCCCACCGGTTTCTATCGGCATTTTGCCGATATGGACGAATTGGGCTTGGTGCTGGTGAGTGAAGTCGGCCAGACCTTCCGCGAGACCATCCGCTTGGTGCGCCACAACGAATTCGTCATGGGCGGCATTATCGATGCGTCGGTGCGCATCTTTCTTGATGTGGTCAGCGCCAACCATTCGCAATTTCTGTTTCTGGCCCGTGAGCAGTACGGCGGCTCGCAACCGGTGCGACAGGCGATTGGCCGCTTGCGCGAAAACATCAGCGCCGACCTGGCGGCTGACCTTGGGCTGATGCCCAAGCTTCAGCATCTGGACGCAGCCGGCCTGAGCGTGATCGCCGACCTGATCGTCAAATCCGTTTTCGCCACCCTGCCGGACATCATCGACCCGCCGGCCGAGGCCTTGCCGGAACATCTGACGCCGCAGGCCAAGATCACCCAGCAACTGCGCTTCATCTTTATCGGGCTCAAGCACTGGCAAGGGCTGGGCAGTACCGAATAACCCTCCTCCCTCCAAATAGTCATACATCTCCTGTGGGAGGGGGCTTGCTCCCGAATGCAGTGTACCCGTCGAAACATGCCTGCCTGACACACCGCTTTCGGGAGCAAGCCCCCTCCCACAATTGGATCAGCGTCTCGGCCTCCATTTGGTGCATGTAAAAATCCTCACGCACCAAAATATCTCAATTCCCCGCAACATCTTGAAACATCCACTACGCTCCGACAGGGATTTCCTACATCTCGTCCGATTGGCAAGCCCCTTGCTCTAGCCTGAGTATTGTCCACTGCTGGAAGCTTTCCGATGCTGGTGATTCATCGCAGAATCGACCCTCAACCCCTCTGGGCCGCCGAGTTGCTCCTGACCTTCGAAGCACGGAGCAAAAGCCGTTTGCGCTGTTTCAGTGCCGAGGGTGAAGACGTCGGGTTGTTTTTGGAGCGCGGTCAGGCACCGCTGTATGACGGCGAATGCCTACAGGCTGAAGACGGACGCATCGTTCGAGTTTGCGCCCGCCCCGAACAACTGCTGCACGTCACCTGCGCCAATGCCTTTGAACTGACCCGCGCCGCTTATCACTTGGGCAATCGCCACGTTGCCCTGCAAGTCGGCGATGGCTGGCTGCGTTTGCTCGACGATTACGTGCTCAAAGCGATGCTCGAGCAACTCGGCGCGCAGGTCGAAGCCATTGAAGCGCCGTTCCAGCCGGAGCACGGTGCCTACGGCGGCGGCCATCACCATTCGCGCCACGGCGACGAAGACTTCAACTACGCGCCCAAACTCCACCAGTTCGGCGTGCGCCTGTGAATCCGGCCTGGGCGCTGTTGCGCCTGGCCAGCCCGCAATTGCCGATTGGCGGCTACAGCTATTCCCAAGGCCTGGAAATGGCGGTGGATAACGGCCGGGTCAACAATCCGGACAGCGCTCGCCGCTGGATCAGTGATCAGTTGCTGCTCAACCTCGCCCGATTCGAAGCGCCGCTGCTGCTCGCCCATTGTCAGGCCGCGGCGGATGAAAACTGGGGCGAACTGCTGCAGATCTGCGAAACCCACCGCGCCAGCCGTGAGACCCGCGAACTGCATCTGGAGAGCCGGCAGATGGGTTACTCGTTGCAGCAACTGCTCAACGGCTTGCCGGAACTGGACGCACCCGCGCGCGACTTTCTTGAGCAGTGCGCCGAACCGCACTTGGCCCTCGGCTGGGCGCTGGCCGCCCGCGCCTGGGGCATCAGCCCGCAGGACGCGCTCGCCGCGTGGCTGTGGAGCTGGCTGGAAAACCAGCTCGCCGTCCTGATGAAAACCCTGCCGCTGGGCCAGCAAGCCGCCCAGCGCCTGACCAGCGAACTGCTGCCGCTGCTGCAACAGGCACAGCAGGACGCCACCCGAATCAACCCCGAACACATCGGCAGCACCGCGTTCGGTCTGTCCCTGGCGTGCATGGCCCATGAGCGCCAGTACAGCCGCCTGTTCCGTTCCTAGGGCCTGTTTTTTTAGGCCTTTTATTTTTGGAGAAGCCGCATGAACACACAACCTCTGCGCGTCGGTATCGGCGGCCCGGTCGGTTCCGGCAAAACCGCGTTGACCCTGGCCCTGTGTCTGGCGCTGCGCGAGCGCTACAACCTCGCCGTGGTCACCAATGACATCTATACCCGCGAAGACGCGGATTTTCTGGTGCGCAATGAAGCCCTGGCACCGGAGCGGATCATCGGCGTGGAAACCGGTGGCTGCCCGCACACGGCGATCCGCGAGGACGCCTCGATCAACCTCGAAGCGGTCGATCAACTGAACCGACGCTTTCCGGGGCTGGATCTGATTCTGGTGGAGTCCGGCGGCGACAACCTTTCGGCGACGTTCAGCCCGGAACTGTCCGACCTGACTATCTACGTAATCGACGTTTCGGCCGGCGACAAGCTGCCGCGCAAGGGCGGGCCGGGTATCTGCAAATCCGACCTGCTGGTGATCAACAAGATCGACCTCGCCCCACTGGTCGGCGCCTCGCTGGAAATGATGGACAGCGACACAAAACGCATGCGCAACGGCAAGCCGTTTGTGTTCAGCAACCAGAAAACCGGTCAGGGCCTGGAAGAGATCATCGCGTTCATCGAACGCCAGGGCCTGCTGACCGCAGCCTGATTCACTTATCAACAAGGAAGCTTATCCATGACACTCAAACGCATTCTTGGCGCCCTGGCGCTGCTGCTGACCCCGGCGCTGGCCTTTGCTCACCCGGGGCATGGCGATAGTGGCTTGATCGCTGGTATCAGCCATCCGATGGGCGGCCTCGATCATTTGCTGGCGATGATTGCCGTCGGTTTGTGGGCGGCTCAGCAGCAAGGCGCGGCGCGTTGGGCGCTGCCGTGCACCTTCGTCGGCACCATGCTGATCGGCGGCATGCTCGGCTTTGAAGGGCTGGAATTGCCGGCACTGGAAAGCGGGATAGCGGCGTCGGTGCTGGCGCTGGGCCTGGCGGTTGCGCTGGCGGTGCGTCCGCCATTGGTGATGGCGGTGGCGGCGACGGCGTTGTTTGCGCTGTTCCATGGTGTCGCGCATGGCCTGGAGTTGCCGGACATGTCGAGTCCTTGGGCGTATGCGGCCGGTTTCGTGGCGGCAACCGCTGCGCTGCATGCCGCCGGTTATGCGGTGGTTCGTTTTCTGCCTCAGGCTGCTGCGCCGCTGGTGCGCCTGGCGGGTGCTGCTTCGGCGGTGACGGGTGCGTGGTTGCTAGCGGGCTGATCTCTAACGCCTGATCGGCCCCTTCGCGAGCAAGCCCGCTCCCACAATGGATTGATGGTGCACACAAAACCTGTGGGGAGCGGGCTTGCTCGCGATGACGGCCGATCAGACACCGCATCGCTCCCCCCATGCTGTCTGCTACCATGTCGCGCAATCGCCCCAGCCGTGACGACGTCCGCCCATGCCCCTCGCTTCCCGCTCCAAGTCCCTGCCTGAATTGACCGCCCTGTTCAGCGACGTGCAACAGCATTTCGTCAACGTGATCGTGCCCCTCTGGCAAGGCCCGGGCTGGAACGCCGACATGGCGCTGCCTTACGAGGCGCTGGACGCCGCACATCAGCCGCTGCCACCGCAACGCTATCGGGCGATGGCCTGCGCGCGGCAGTTGTATCTGTTTTCCAGCCTGATCGGGGTTGTGGATAACGCCGAAGATCGCGCGGCGGCGCTGTTTCGCTCGCTGCAACGACACTTCCACGATGCCGAACATGGCGGCTGGTTCTATAGCATTGATCCGCAGGGCAAACCGCTGGATCAGCGCAAGGATCTCTACACCCACGCTTTCATCCTGTTCGCCTGCGCACATTACTGGGACAAGTCCCGTGAGCCGCTGGTGGAGTCGACGCTCAATGCCGCGCTGGAAATCGTCGGCCGCCGTTTTGCGACCGGTGACGGCTTGTACGAAGCGTGCCTTGAGCGCGACTGGATCACCCTGCAAACCGGCCCGCTGCAGAACCCGCTGATGCACTTGGCTGAAGCCTTTCTCGCGACATTGTCAGTGCGTGAGGACGCGGCAACGCAACAAGCGCTCGTTGAGTTATGCACAGCCATGCACAAGCGGTTCATCGATCCACAACATGGCGTGTTGATGGAGAAACCGCTCGGGGCTGTGGATAACTGGTATGAGCCGGGGCACCAGTTCGAGTGGTACTTCCTGCTGCAATCCTCGGCGCTGTTGCGCGGCTCGAAACTGCATTCGGCGCTGGACAAGGCTTTCGCGTTTACCGAGCAATTCGGTGTGCAGCAGCCGTGCGGCGCCGTGCGGGCGATGCTTGATCTGGAACTGGACGGACGCCCGAAAGATTCGACTCAACGGATCTGGGCGCAGGCGGAATATCTGCGGGCGCTGACCTTACGCCCCGACAGCGACGCTGTGGTGCTGCATCAATTGCAGGCATTGCAACAGCGCTTCCTGCATGCCGGTGGCTGGCATGAGTGCCGCGATGAACAGGGTGACGTCAGCCGCAAGGACATGCCTTCGACCACGCCGTACCACCTTGCGACTTGCTATCACGGCTTGGCCGAATATCTTCGCTGATTGATTTACCGCTATCGCTAGCAGGCTAGCTCCCACATTTGGAATGCATTCCCCTGCGGGAGCCAGCCTGCTAGCGACTAACCGTTACACGGCCTCTAGGCAATCCACTTCTTGTCCCCGGTAAAGCTGATGGTCAACCACCGCGCCGCCTCCGGCTCACCCAATTTCGCCGAAATTTCCTCGCGCAAAACATCCAACTGACCGACGCTGCTCAGCGCATAGTCCGCCGGCAAGACCACATGAATCTCGATAAATCGGGCCCGCCCGTGCTTCTGCACGTAGGACACGTAATCGTCGAAACCATGCTCGACCTTCGCCGCGTCCATCACCTGTCGCACCTGATCGTCCAGCGTGTCCGGCGCTATACCGAGCACATCGCGCAGCGCCGGGCCAAGAATCTTGAACGCCGGTGGCAGCATGGTCAGGGCCAATACGATCAGGATCAGCGGGTCGACAAACTTCGCCCACTCGCCATAGCCCTGCGCCTTGAGCAGCAGCGCCGCGAGAAAACTGATCAACAGGCCGACCGAGAGCATCGCGTCCACCAGCCAACTGATGTTGTCGAACTGGATCAGCGTGGATTTGAGCTTGCGATTGCGCCGGCGCACATAGAAGAAGTAGGCGAACTCAACCACGGTGAACACCGCAGCGTAGATGATCACCAGACCCAGTTCGATCTCGCGGCCGCCGTTGATGATGCCGAACACACCGTTGAGAAATGCGTAGATGGCGATCAACAGCAGGAAACTGCCTTCGATCAGCAGCACCATCGGCTCCAGATGCCAGAAACCGAACTGGAAGCGGTGATTGCTTTGCTTGGCGATCAACTTCGCCGTGATCAGCATCAGGACTTTGATGAAGGTGGCGATCAGCGAGAAAAAGCCATCGAACAGGATGGATTGGGAGCCGGAAACAAAACCTGTGACGATCCCGGCGATCGCCACGGCGAACATCAGGATGGTCGATTGTTTGAGCAGCGACTGCTCACCTCGGTTACTCACGTAGCCTCCTCGAAAAACCTTGAACACCGCGGGGTGCGGTGGGGTTGTTGGGAGAGGAGTTTACATTACTGCCATATTTTGGCCGTTTTGGCCTCTCCGCCAGCAGGCTGGCTCCCACATAGATTGCATTCCGATGTGGGAGCCAGCCTGCTGGCGATTAGCTTCAGCGCGGTCTTAGGCCTTGTTACGCTCGATGGCAAAACCCGCCCAGATCTGGCTCACCGGCATCAGCTCAAGGCTGTTGATATTGATGTGCGCCGGCGCATTCATGACCCAGAAAATCGTCTCGGCGATGTCCTGCGGCTGGATCGGCTCGGCACCGGCGTAGGTCGCGTTGTAACGCTCCTGGTCTCCGGCAAAACGCACCAACGAAAACTCGCTTTCACACAGCCCCGGCTCAATGTTGCTGACCCGCACGCCCGTGCCCTGCAAGTCGCAACGCAGGTTCAGCGAGAACTGCTTAACGAACGCCTTTGTCGCGCCGTACACATGGCTGCCTGGGTACGGGTAGTTGCCGGCGATAGAACCAAGGTTAACGATGCCTGCGCCACGACCATGAGCGATCAGGCGCGGCAGCAACAAACGCGTGGCGTACATCAGGCCTTTGACGTTGGTGTCGACCATCGTGTCCCAATCATCCAGATCGCATTTCGGCGCAGGGTCGACGCCCAGTGCCAGACCGGCGTTGTTGATCAGGCCGCGCAACTTGGCGAACGATGGGGGCAGGTTGGCAATCGCCTCCTCCATCGCCTTGCGATCACGCACATCAAGCACCAGGCCATGCACTTCGGTTTGCTTGGACAGTTCAGCGCACAGGGCATTGAGGCGTTCTTCACGACGGCCGGTCAGCACCAGTTTCCAGCCAGCCTCGGCAAAACGGCGGGCACAGGCTTCACCAAAACCGGACGTCGCGCCAGTGATAAACAGGGTGTTGGACATCGTGTTCTCCTTGCTTCGGCCGCCAAGGCAGCCCTTGAAATAGAAAATCAGGTGGCAGCATGCCCGGCCTCGCAATCACGAGCAACACTCGCGAACTGTACAAAAAACAACCAGCAGCGCCAACGCTATAGCGAACGTGGCTTGTAGCCATGTGCACGCACGTTATCCACAGGCCCTTCCACAGTTTCCGGGGGCAAGTGGAAACGCGTAAAGCCGCGCCACACAAGGCTTTGCGGGAGAAATAGAAAGTTTTTTGCTTGACCCTGAAGCGGCAGATGTGCGGGACATGGCATTTTGCACGACTGCCCAGTCATCGCAGTGATCGCGCGAGGCCAGTCATTACGCCGCTTAGCGGAGTCTTTCCAGAGTTTAATCACAGACTTATCCACAGCCCGGCCAGCCTTTAAACGATTGCAAAACCGGCCCCATAAAAAGGTTGACAACGGCGCCTCTTACTCTCGCAAAAAAGCCTGATCAAAAAACAGCCACACGCCTGAAAGCCACGGTTTCAAAGGCTTGCAGCCAGCTACTCCCACGTTATTCACAGCCAGCTCCACAGCAAACGGGGACAAGTCAAAGCTGTGGAAAAACAGTCAATTGCAGCGTCTATATGTCGCGCTTTGGCAGGTTGGGGAATTTGTTTTCCACAATTCTCGAACTTGCACCTCTCAACTGTGGGAGCGAGCTTGCTCGCGAAGGTGGCGGTACATCCAGATCATGAGGTGGCTGATACACCGCATTCGCGAGCAAGCTCGCTCCCACAAGGGGCTGTGGTGGTTTGAGGAATGAAAAAGCCCCGGGACTTGCGTCGCCGGGGCTTTGTGTATCTGGGGATAACTCAGTGCCCGCCCAGATAGGCGTTACGCACCTCCTCGTTCACCAGCAACTCCTTACCGGTACCCGTGAGGCGGATCTCGCCGTTGACCATCACATACGCCCGATCCGACAGCTTCAGCGCATGGTTGGCGTTCTGCTCGACGAGGAAAATGGTCATACCGGTTTTCGCCAGCTCGCGCAGAGTGGCGAAAATCTGCTTCACCACAATCGGCGCCAGGCCCAGGCTCGGCTCATCGAGCAGCAACAACTTTGGCCGGCTCATCAAGGCGCGGGCGATGGCGAGCATCTGCTGTTCACCGCCAGACATGGTCATCGCCCGTTGGTTGCGCCGCTCTTCAAGCCGTGGAAACAGCGTGAACATGCGCTGCATATCCTCTTTGGCGTGTTTGTCGCCAATCGGGATGGTGCCCATCAGCAGGTTTTCCTCGACGGTCATGTCGGGGAATACCCGCCGCCCTTCTGGCGACTGCGCAATGCCGTTGGAGGCGATGTAGTGCGAGGTCTTGTGGGTAATGTCGACGCCTTGATAAAGGATCTGCCCGCTCGCCGCTCGCGGCTGGCCGAAGATCGACATCAGCAACGTCGACTTGCCCGCGCCGTTGGAGCCAATCAGGCTGACGGTTTCCCCTTCGTTGATCTGCAGCGAAACACCCTTGAGTGCCTGGATCGGGCCGTAGAACACGTCGAGGTCTTTGAGCTCGAGGATCGGTTGAGTCATACCAGCTCCTCTTCGTCAGCGCCCAGATAGGCGGCAATCACTTTTGGATCGTTACGGATGGCTTCAGGGCCGCCCTCGGCGATAACGATGCCGTGGTCCAGCACCACAATGTGGTCGGAAATGCTCATGACCATGCCCATGTCGTGTTCGATCAGCACCACGGTCAGATCGTGCTCGTCGCGCAGCAGCCGGATCATCGCGCTCAGCGCTTCGGTTTCCTGAGGGTTGAGGCCGGCGGCCGGTTCGTCGAGACAGATGATTTGCGGCCGCGTGCACATGGCCCGGGCGATCTCCAGTCGGCGTTGCTGGCCGTAGGAGAGTTCACCGGCCAGACGGTTGGCGCAGTCCACCAGATCGACCACTTCCAGCCAATAGAACGCACAATCGAGCGCGTCGCTTTCGGCTTTGCGATAGCCCTTGGTGTTGAGGATGCCGGCGAGCATGTTGCGGTTGACCCACATGTGCTGAGCCACCAAGAGGTTTTCCAGTACCGACATTTCCTTGAACAGGCGAATGTTCTGGAACGTGCGGGCCAGGCCTGCGCGGTTTACCAGATGGGTGCCGCCGAACATCTTGTAGTACATCCGGCTGAGGAAGCTTTTCGGCGAAACGAAATCGGTCGGTTTGAACGACTCGCCCAGCAATTGAATGACGTTGGTCTTCTGGCCGCGCACATTGAGTTCGATCTTGCCGCCGGAGGCTTTGTAGAACCCGGTCAGGCAGTTGAACACCGTGGTCTTGCCGGCGCCATTGGGGCCGATCAGCGCGAAGATCGAATTGCGTTTGACCTTCAGGCTGACATCGCTCAACGCCTTGATGCCACCAAAATGCATCATCAGTTTTTCAACAGAGAGTACGACTTCACTCATGGCGCAGTCCTCTCGTAGTGAATGGCACCTTTGCGTGGTTTGACCCCGGTACGGCTGATGCGGATCAGCCCTCGTGGTCGCCAGATCATCATCAACACCATCAGGATGCCGAACAGCAGCACGCGATATTCGGCGAAGCCGCGCAGCAGTTCCGGGGCAACCGTGAGCACGAACGCCGCAATCACCACACCGATGGTCGAGCCCATGCCGCCGAGCACAACAATGGCCAGGATCAGCGCCGACTCGAAGAAGGTAAACGAGGTCGGGTTGACGAAACCTTGGTAGGTCGCGAAAAACACACCGGCCAGACCGGCCGTCGACGCACCGATGGTGAACGCCGAAAGTTTGACCAGTACGTGGTTCAGGCCCATCGAACGGCAAGCGATTTCATCTTCACGCAACGCCTCCCAGGCTCGGCCGACCGGCATCTTCACCAGACGATGCTTGATGTACAGCACGGCCAGCACCACCAGGAACAACACCGCGTAGATAAAGTAATACTTCACGTCAGAGTTGTAGGCGATGCCGAAGAACTCGTGAAACGGCACCCCACCCTCCTTCGCCCGTTTGCCGAACTCCAGACCGAAAAAGGTCGGCAGCGGTGCCGACATGCCATTCGGGCCTCCTGTCAGGGACAACCAGTTGTTGAGGATCAGACGGATGATTTCACCGAAGCCCAGGGTCACGATTGCCAGATAATCGCCATGCAGACGCAACACCGGAAAACCGAGGATGCAGCCGGCCAGCCCAGCCGTGATCGCCGCCAGTGGCAGCACGGTCCAGAAGCCCAGACCGAGATACTGGTAACCAAGCGCCAGCCCGTAGGCACCGATGGCGTAGAACGCCACGTAACCCAGATCGAGCAAACCGGCCAGGCCCACCACGATGTTCAGGCCCAAGCCCAGCAACACGTAGATCAACCCGAGGATGACCACGCCAAGCAGGTAGGAGTTGGAGAAGAACGGCACGGCCACGGCCAGCAGAATCAGTAGCGGGATGATCCAGCGCAGGCTTGATTTGTGATCGGCTGGCAGCACATGCACGCCGGAACTCGTGCTCTCGAATCCGTCGAGAATCTTCAGGCCCTTGGGCGTTTGCAGGAACAGGCTGAGGGCAAATCGGCCAACCATGACGATGGCGATAATCCACGCCACCCGGGTCGGTTCGAGGTTGAAGCTGTAGCCGTCGAGTACGACGCCGACAATCGGGCCAAACACGACCAAGGCAATGAGGCCGGCAAGAATCGACTCAACCAGGCTTTTTTTGATATCGATGTTTTTTTGAGTGGTTGAAGACATCGCTTACACCTTCGACACAAGAGGACGGCCCAACAGGCCCTGCGGCCGGAAGACCAGAACAAGTACGAGCAGCGAGAAGCTGAACACGTCTTTGTAGTCGGAGTTGACCAGGCCGGAGAACAGCGACTCGGAGATCCCGAGGATGATCCCGCCGAGCATCGCACCGGGCAATGAACCGATCCCGCCAAGCACCGCTGCGGTAAACGCCTTGATGCCAATGATGAAACCGGCATAGAAGTCGAACGTGCCGTAATTCATGGTGATCAGCACGCCGGCCAGCGCCGCCATGGCCGCACCAATGATGAACACATAGGAAATCACCCGGTCGGTGTTGATCCCCAGGATCGAAGCCATCTTGCGGTCTTGTTGGGTCGCGCGGCACATACGACCGAGCTTGGTGTACTTGATCACGTAGGTCAGCAGGCCCATGCCCACGAACGCCGCGACCAGAATGAAGATCTTGGTGTAGGTCAGTTGCACGAAGCCGGTGCCGATGTCGACACGCAAGGCACCGGTCAGCAGGGTCGGCACGCCTTGTTGCTTCGCGCCTTGGGCGATCTGTGCATAGTTTTGCAGGATCAGGGAAATACCGATGGCGCTGATCAGCGGTGCCAGTCGGGTGGAGTTACGCAGGGGTTTGTAGGCAACACGCTCGATGACCCAGCCATAGACCGCCGTGACGACGATGGTGAAGATCAGCGTGCCGAGCATCAGCAGTGGGAAGGATTCAATACCGAAGTAAGCCAGCAGAGCCAGACTGATTGCCGCCAGGTAAGCGGAAATCATGTAAACCTCGCCGTGGGCGAAGTTGATCATGCCGATGATGCCGTAGACCATTGTGTAGCCGATGGCGATCAGGGCATAGACCGACCCGAGGGTCAGGCCGTTGACCAGTTGCTGCAGGAAAATACCATCCATAACGCAATCTCACGCAGTGAGAACCTGCACACCCTGAGGTGCGCGGCTCTTCTAGGAAAAATACAGATTTACGTCGGAGCAATGTCAGAGCGCGATTTACCTATCGCCACCGCCTCCTGTGGGAGCGGGTTTGCTCGCTCCCACAGGGGTTTATGGCGTTCAGTTAATCGCGTCAGCCCTTACTTCTGTTTTTCCAACTGGTGGTATTTGCCGTCCTTGTCCCACTCGTAAACCACGTAGTCGGAGACTTTCAAGTCGCCCTTGGCGTCCCAGGATTTCTCGCCCATGACGGTCTTGACCGGGTTTTTCTTCAGCCATACGGCCGCTTTTTCGCCGTCATTGGACTTGGCGCCGTTGAAGGCGGCAGCCAGGGCTTGTACAGAGGCGTAAGCGTAGAGGGTGTAGCCTTCAGGCTCGGTGCCGGCCTTGCGGAACGCATCGACGACCGCCTTGCTGTCTGGCAGCAGACGCGGGTCGGCGCCGAAGGTCATCAGGACGCCATCGACGAATTGCGGGCCACCGGCGGTGGTCACCAGTTCGTCGGTCACAATGCCGTCGTCGGACATGAACTTGACGTCTTTCAAGCCCTGTTCACGCAGTTGGCGAACCAGAGGACCGGCTTCCGGGTGCAGACCACCGAAGTAGACGACGTCGGCGCCAGCGCCACGGATTTTGGTCACGATGGTGCTGAAGTCTTTTTCGCCCCGGGTCAGGCCCTCGTAAAGAACCGGAGTCACACCGCGTTTGATCAACTGAGCCTTGGTGGCGTCAGCCAGACCTTGGCCGTAGGTGTCCTTGTCGTGCAGAACAACAACTTTTTTACCCTTGAGCACGTCGACAATGTAGTCGCCCGCGACGATGCCCTGCTGGTCGTCACGCCCGCACATACGGAACATGGCGCTCAGGCCGCGCTCGGTCACTTGCGGGTTGGTGGAGCCCGGGGTGATCGCAATAATGCCGGCTTCGTCGTAGATTTCCGACGCTGGAATGGTCGAAGAGGAGCAGAAGTGACCGACCACGCCGGCGACTTTCTGGTTGGTGAGGTCCTTGGCGACCGTCACAGCCTGCTTCGGTTCGCAGGCGTCATCGCCCTTGACCAGAACGATTTTCTCCCCGTTGACGCCACCTGCCGCGTTGACCGCATCGGCCGCCGCCTGGGCCCCCTTCATGTACTGCTCGCCAAATGCCGCGTTGGCGCCCGTCATTGGACCCGCTACGCCGATTTTGATGTCAGCCTGAGCAAACGCAGAAACACCCAACGCAGTAGCGACTGCGAGGGCCAGAAAGCCTTTCTTGTAAAACGTCTGGGACATGAGGTGGTGCTCCAAGGTTTTTTTTAGTTGGCACTGCGACTTCATTTCACTGAATGCTCAGAGCAAGGGCCGTGCCATCGGTTTTTTATTCTTCAAAAAGTCGCTGCTTTCTTGTTATTTCGACTGTTTCGTTCCCATTTTCATTGGGCGTGCAACCGTCTAAACCGCGGAAGGTAAAACCTTTTAAAATTTCAGGCGCAACCCGCATGCGCCATCATTGCAACCGCGGCACCAAACGACGTGCAACCAGCCTGTAACCGCTCGCGTCACCGAACTGCACACTGCTGGTGCGGGACTGCTACAACCCGCACCATTACAGGCTAGTCGCTACGCGCAAAAGCGCCGCGTTACGCAACATCTTTCAACATTCAAATGACAATGCGCAGGCACTGGCCCGCGTGATACAGCGAGAATCCGGCCTCGTACAGGCAACTGCGCAAACCCACGCCAGACAGGGGCTGCATCGGTGCAAAGGGAATCGGCAGGGCTTGAGGATTACCGTTACACAAATAGTCGGCGAAGGCTTTCCCGACCACCGTGCCCGTGGTCACACCCCGGCCGTTGTAACCGGTGACGGCCACCAGTCCCGGTGCCGGCTCGAACAGACGCATCAAGTGATCGGGCGTAAAAGCGATGCGCCCGGTCCAGGTGCACTCCCACTCGACCGGCTTCAGATTGGGGAAGTAATGCTGCTGCACCCGGTCGGCCCAGGCCTTGAGGAACCAGGTCGGTTTCTGATTGCCGTTGCCCAGGCTACCGAGCAATAACCGCCCGTCTTTGTCGCGGCGGATGCTGCTCAGCACCTGGCGGGTATCCCACGAACCTTGCCCACCGGGAAGGATTTCCTGCGCGGCGTCTTCGCTCAAAGGCACCGAGGCGACCTGATAGTAGTAACCGGGGAAGAAGTTGCGTTTGAGCTCGGTCCAGTCGCCTTCGGTGTAGGCGTTGGAGGCGATGACAACCTGCTCAGCCAGCACCGCCCCCTGTTCGGTCTGCACCGACCATTTGGGGCCCACACGCTCGAGACGAGTGACCGGGGAGTGATCGAACATCTGCCCGCCGAGCCCCATCACCGCATTCGCCAGCCCGGTGACATAGGCCATCGGGTTGAGGGTTCCTGCGCGCCGGTCGAGCAACGCAGCAGCAATCTTTTGTGTGCCGGTGGCTTGCTCGCAAGCCTTGCCGGTCAGCAATTCGACGGGGGCACCACGGCGTTTCCATTGTTGCTCACGACTGCGCAGATCCGCCTCGCCCTTGGCGTTGTGGGCCATGTGCAGGGTGCCTTCGCGGCGCAACTGGCAATCGATGTTGTACTTATCCACAAGGCTGAACACCAGCGCCGGCGCCGCACCGAGCATGCGGTTGAGCTGGCTGCCAACGGCTTCGCCGAACCCGGCTTCGATCTCGTCCGGCGGGATCCACATACCGGCGTTGACCAATCCGACGTTGCGCCCGGAACCGCCGTGACCGGCGCGATGGGCTTCCAGCACGCAAACGCTTTTGCCTTTCTCCAACAGATGCAGCGCCGCCGACAACCCGGTAAACCCGGCACCGATCACGCAGACATCGACGTTGACCTCGCCCTTGAGCACCGTGTTATCGGGCCTTTGCGGCGTGAGTTTTTCCCACAGACACTCTTCACGTAACGGCATTGCCAGACTCCAACAGAAACCTAACAAACACACTGTTCAACAATGTGGGAGCGGGCTTGCTCGCGAAAGCGGTATATCAGACAACGTCCAAGTCGACTGACCCGACACCTTCGCGAGCAAGCCCGCTCCCACAAGGGGTTATCCATCTGACTGAAGGTATCAGTCGAAGGTGATGCCCTGCGCCAACGGCAATTCCAGCGAGTAGTTCACGGTATTAGTCTGGCGACGCATGTACGCGCGCCATGCATCCGAGCCCGACTCACGACCACCGCCGGTCTCTTTCTCGCCACCAAACGCGCCGCCGATTTCCGCGCCGCTCGGGCCGATGTTGACGTTGGCGATGCCGCAGTCACTGCCGACTGCCGACATGAACTGCTCGGCCTCACGCACGTCAGTGGTGAAAATGCACGACGACAGACCTTGTGGCACCGCGTTGTTCAAACGCAGCGCTTCCTGGAAATCGCTGTAGCCAACCACGTACAAGATCGGCGCGAAGGTTTCGCTGCACACCACATCACTCTGCTCCGGCATTTCAACGATGGCCGGCGAGACGTAGTAGGCGTTGGGGAATTGATCCTCCAGTTGACGCTTGCCGCCAAACACGCGACCGCCCTCGCTCAATGCCTGCTCCAGCGCATCCTGCATGTTCTCGAAACTGTGCTTGTCGATCAGCGGGCCCACCAGATTGCCTTCCAGCGGATGACCGATGCGCACTTTGGCGTAAGCCGCTTTGAGGCGGGTGACGATTTCTTCTTTGACCGATTCGTGGGCGATCAAGCGACGCAACGTGGTGCAACGCTGACCGGCGGTGCCCACCGCGCTGAACAGAATCGCGCGCACCGCCATGTCCAGATCAGCGCTTGGGCCGAGGATCATCGCGTTGTTGCCGCCCAGTTCAAGGATGCTGCGGGCGAATCGAGCAGCGACTTTCGGCGCCACTTCGCGGCCCATGCGCGTGCTACCGGTGGCGCTGATCAGCGCCACACGCGGGTCGTCGACAAGGGCTTCACCGGCGTCACGGCCACCTATGATCACTTGGCAGAGATTGGCCGGAGCATCTGTGAAATTCTTCACGACGCGATCAAACAGTGCCTGGCAAGCCAGTGCCGTCAGCGGGGTTTTCTCCGACGGTTTCCACACCACCGGGTTACCGCAGACCAGCGCCAGCGTGGTGTTCCACGCCCACACTGCGACCGGGAAGTTGAACGCACTGATCACCCCGACCACGCCCAGCGGATGCCAGGTTTCACGCATGTGGTGGCCCGGGCGCTCGGAAGCAATGGTCAAACCGTATAACTGGCGCGACAGACCGACGGCGAAGTCGCAGATGTCGATCATCTCCTGCACTTCACCCAGGCCTTCCTGAGTAATCTTGCCGGCTTCCCACGACACCAGTTCGCCAAGATCGGTTTTGTATTCACGCAGCACTTCGCCGAATTGACGCACCAGTTCACCGCGACGCGGCGCCGGCACCTTACGCCACGCCTCGAACGCATGATCTGCGCGACTGATGTGCTGCTCGACTTCGGCCGCACCTTCCCAGTTCACGGCGGCAATCTGGCTGCCGTCGATCGGCGAATGCACCGGCACTTTGCCGTTCTGATAAAGGGCCGGGTTTACACCAAGACGATCAAGCAATGCGGCAACCATGGGTCACTCCTCAAGCAAAAAACTGAATGTGTGCGGCCGCTTTTTCACGACCGGGCAGGCCTTTAGTTGTAGCGTCCCAAAGGCAAGGCAACAAACGACCTTTACGCGAGATATCATTCCGTTTATTCATGCCAGGCATAGAAAGACAAGAAAAAGGGATCACCCATGCTGAACAAACGCCACTTGCCATCGATCACCGCGTTGCAGTGCTTCGAGGCCGTGACCCGGCACTTGAGTTTCACCCGCGCCGCCGAGGAGCTGAACCTGACGCAGAGCGCTGTCAGCAAACAGGTCGCGCAGCTTGAGGAACTGTTGCAGCACTTGTTGTTTCGTCGCGTGCGTCGCCGTTTGCAGATGACGCCCGCCGGGGATTTGTACTTGGTCGAAGTCAGAAAAATCCTCACACAGGTGGAAATGTCGACCCATTACCTGCGCTCCTACGGCGGTGAGACCGAAGTCCTGCGCGTCTCGACGCCATCGACCTTCGGCGCTCGCTGGCTGGTGCCGCGCCTGAAGGGCTGGCGTTTGCGCCATCCGTCGATTCATCTGGATCTGTGCAACGAGCAGGAAGCCGATGATTTGCTGCAAGGGCGCAGTGATCTGGCGTTCTATTTCGGTCAGGGTTCGCGGCCCGGCACTGAATGCCTGAAGCTGTTCGGCGAAGAGTTGGTACCGGTCTGCGCGCCCGGCAGCCTGCCGAAAACACCGTTTACTGACCCGACGCAACTCACCGATCTGGTGCTGCTGCAAAATGCGTCGCGCCCACAGGCCTGGCACGACTGGTTCGACAGTCAGGGCCATCAGACCGAACACAGCTACCACGGCCCGCGTTTCGAAACCTTTTATATGTGCATCCGCGCCGCACAAGTTGGCTGCGGTGTGGCGTTGTTGCCACGGTTTCTGGTGGAAGAGGAATTGGCCGACGGCAAACTGGTCATTCCCTGGCAGCATGCAATGCCCAGCACCGACGCCTATTACCTGGCCTACCCGGAACACTCGGCGGAAGTGCCCAAGGTCCGCGATTTTGTGAAGTGGATGCTGGAACAGATCGATAGCCCAGGCTGAAACCCTCGCCACACTTGATTTCACTCAGCGCAAAAATCGCTAGCAATACCTGCCTTTGATATGCGCCACTAGCGCCACTGATTGAGCCCGCGCAACGGCGCGGCGTACCTGGAGACCCGCTATGAGCGAGAGTGTGTTTGCCGATCGCATCGTGCAGAACCTGCTCGACACCGACTTCTACAAACTGACCATGATGCAGGCGGTGCTGCACAACTATCCCAACGTCGAAGTCGAATGGGAGTTCCGTTGCCGTAACAGTGAGGATCTGCGCCCGTATCTGGCGGAAATTCGCTATCAGATCGAGCGTTTGGCCGAGCTGAGCCTGAGCGCCGATCAACTGAGTTTCCTTGAGCGCATCTCCTTCCTTAAACCGGATTTCCTGCGTTTTCTCGGGCTGTTCCGCTTCAACCTGCGTTATGTGCACACCGGCATCGAGAACGGCGAGCTGTTCATCCGCCTGCGTGGGCCCTGGCTGCATGTGATCCTTTACGAAGTGCCCCTGCTGGCCATCGTCAGCGAAGTGCGCAACCGCTATCGCTACCGCGAAACCGTGCTCGAACAAGCGCGTGAGCAGCTCTACCGCAAGTTCGACTGGCTGACCGCCAACGCCTCGGCAGACGAACTGGCGCAATTGCAGGTGGCGGATTTCGGCACCCGTCGCCGCTTCTCGTACCGCGTGCAGGAAGAAGTGGTGAACGTGCTCAAGCACGATTTCCCCGGGCGTTTCGTCGGCACCAGCAACGTGCACCTGTCCCGCGAACTGGACATGAAGCCGCTAGGCACCATGGCCCACGAATGGATCATGGCGCACCAGCAACTCGGCCCGCGGCTGATCGACAGCCAGATTGCCGCCCTCGACTGCTGGGTGCGCGAGTACCGTGGCCTGCTGGGGATCGCCCTCACCGACTGCATCACCACCGATGCCTTCCTCGGTGACTTCGACCTGTTCTTTGCCAAGCTTTTCGACGGTTTGCGCCACGATTCCGGAGATCCCGTGGTGTGGGGCGAAAAGTGCATCGCCCATTACCACAAGCTCGGTATCGACCCGATGAGCAAGACGCTGGTGTTCTCCGACAGCCTGACACTGCCCAAGTCGCTGGAGATATTCCGCGCGCTGCACGGTCGGATCAACGTGAGCTTCGGCATCGGTACCAACCTGACCTGTGACATTCCGGGTGTTGAACCGATGAGCATCGTGCTTAAAATGACCGCCTGCAACGGCCAACCGGTGGCGAAGATCTCCGACGAGCCAGGCAAGTCGCAATGCAAAGACCCGAATTTCGTCGCCTATTTGCGACATGTTTTCCAGGTTCCTGCCGATTCCAGTCCATCTAGCAAGGAGTGAATTCATGCAAGCCGTACAGCGTGAGATTGCTGAACAGCTCAAGGTCCAGCCGCCGTTCGCCAACCACCAAGCCCTTGAGGCCGAAGTTGCCCGGCGCATCACCTTTATCCAGGATTGCCTGACCCATTCCGGACTCAAGACCCTGGTGCTGGGCATCAGCGGCGGTGTCGACTCGTTGACCGCCGGTTTGTTGGCCCAGCGCGCCATGCGTGAACTGCGTGAGCGCAGTGGCGACAACCGCTACAAGTTCATCGCCGTGCGCCTGCCGTACGAAACCCAGTTCGACGAACACGATGCCCAAGCCTCGGTGGATTTCATCGCCCCGGACGAGCGCCACACGGTCAATATCGGGCCGGCGGTAAAGTCGCTGGCCAGTGAAGTCGCGGCGTTTGAAGGCAAACACGCGGTGTCGGTGGATTTCGTCCTCGGCAACACCAAAGCGCGGATGAGGATGGTGGCTCAGTACACCATCGCTGGCGCGGCGCAGGGGCTGGTGATCGGCACTGACCATGCGGCGGAAGCAGTGATGGGTTTCTTCACCAAGTTCGGCGACGGTGCCTGCGACCTGGCACCGCTCAGCGGTTTGGTAAAAAACCAGGTGCGCGCGATTGCCCGCCACTTTGGTGCACCGGAGTCGCTGGTTGAGAAGGTTCCGACTGCGGATCTGGAGGACCTGTCGCCGGGCAAGCCGGACGAAGCGTCCCACGGCGTGACGTATGCCGAGATCGATGCCTTCCTGCATGGCGAGGCGGTGCGTCAGGAAGCGTTCGACATCATTGTCGCGACCTACAACAAGACCCATCACAAACGGGTCATGCCGTTTGCGCCTTGATGTCTTGATGTCTTGATGTCTTGAGTATCAGTGAGGCGCTTGTTAAGAGCGCCTCACCTAGTACAGGATAGAAAGCTCGCTTCGATGACAAAAGCCATCACTGAACGCTGTCACACGATATATAAAATCCAGCTCTGCGAACGCTTTCCGTCAACCACCGCTTCAAGGTAACGCTCGCCCACCGGCAGGTTTTTAAGCGTAGCCCCCCATCCCCCTGTAGGATCCGTGGTCACTTTCTCACGGAAGAGAAAATCATCTTCAATGGTTACCTCCGCTTGACGATAGGCTTTCCCATAGACAATCAGTGTCCGATCAGAGGTTTTACCCCCCCGCTCAATCAGATTGCCCTTCGAATCCGTGACTTTGGTAATTTCCAGCTGATTGACTTCAACGTTATCGGTCATGGCCTTCTCCTTCTTTCTCATGTCGCACGACAAGCGCGACGCCTGGAGATTTGAACCTCGAAGTAAAACTGCGTCTACTGTCAGAACTAACAGGTTCAGTGCAGAACCCGACAAACGGTTCAGACATAAAAAAGCCGCTGTAGCGAACTACAGCGGCTCTTTGCTGACAGGTATCTCTGCAATTTACTTCAGGGTCAGGGTGCCTTTCATCATCGAGATGTGGCCCGGGAACGAGCAGAAGAAGCCGTAATCGGTGCCGGCAGCCAGTTTCGATACATCGAAGGTCAGCGAGTCTTTCTCGCCAGCGCCAATGATCTTGGTGTGCGCGATCACGCGATCATCACCGTCTTTCAGGTAGTTTTTGTCGATGCCAGCCGCCAAGCCGTCGGTAGCGATCGGCTGCATGTCGGCCGCTTTGCTGATGACCAGGTTATGGCCCATCACGTTCTTCGGCAGGCTACCGGAGTGAGTCAGCTCGACGGTGAACGTCTTGCAGCTCTTGTCGATCACGATTTCCTTGGTGTTGAAGGACATCTGATCGGTGGAGTCAACGGTGGTTTTGCACTCGGCAGCCATCAATTGGCTGCTGGCCAGCGCCAGCAGGGATACCGCAACAACTTTGGAAAACATGGTGAATCTCCAAGGCAGGGTTAACAAAAACACTAATGGTTGGAAGACTGCCTGAAATCTTCGCAAGTTCCTATGACTTGAGTCAAAAATTGTATACAACTTTCAGGCTATGACACTCATCAAGACAATCTAACGGCCAGATCAGCCGACAAAACCTATGATCGGCCCATCTCATTGATACGGAGCGCCAGTCATGATCTTTAACAGCCTGTTGTGCAGCTTGCTTGCCGCGTATGCCTGTGGTGCCAGTGGCACCTGCGAAACGCCCCAGCGCGAAGTTTAGACCTTGGAGCGAGGCGTGCCAGCCATTACCCTGTGCGACTGATCGCCCCAGGAGAAAGGCATGTCCCTGAAATCCGTTTGTGTGTTTTGCGTTGCCAATGCTGGCACTGATCCGGCTTACACCGAAGCCGCCGTCGCCCTTGGTCGGGCGCTGGCCGAACGCAAGTTGACCTTGGTCTACGGCGGTGGCGCCGTCGGTTTGATGGGCATCGTCGCCGATGCAGCGCTGGCCGCCGGCGGCGAAGTCATTGGGATCATTCCGCAAAGCCTGATGGACAAGGAGATCGGCCACAAAAGCCTGACTCGCCTTGAAGTCGTCGATGGCATGCACGCCCGCAAGGCACGCATGGCTGAGCTGAGCGACGCGTTTATCGCCCTGCCCGGCGGCCTCGGCACGCTGGAAGAGCTGTTTGAAGTCTGGACCTGGGGCCAACTCGGCTACCACGGCAAACCGCTGGGCCTGCTGGAAGTGAACGGCTTTTACAGCAAACTCACTGCATTTCTCGACCACATCGTCGGCGAAGGCTTCGTTCGCGGGCCACACCGTGACATGCTGCAAGTGAGCGAATCGCCGCAAACACTGCTCGATTCCCTGGATAACTGGAGGCCGACCGTCACGCCAAAGTGGGTCGACCAAAAACCCGGCTAACTGCCAGGCACCGATACAGGGCAGAATACGCGCCGCTCAACCTCACCTTCGACCCCAGAGGATCGCCCATGGCCAAACCCAATTACTCCTTCGCCAAACGTCAACGAGACCTGGAAAAGGAAAAGAAGAAAGAGGAAAAGCTTCAGCGCAAGAAACAATCAGCTGAAGACGCGGCACTGAACCCTGACGGTGAAGTGGCGACAGATGATGCTGTTGATGCACCGAAAGATCAGGCGCCTGACGCCTGAGCCGTTTGCGCAATCCTTGAACAGAGTCCCTGTGGGAGCAGGCTTGCTCGCGAAAGCGTCGTGACATTCACCCCTGAATGTCACTGAGAAATTGCCTTCGCGAGCAAGCCCGCTCGCACATTTGATTGTTATGACTCCAGTGGCATAACCGTGACCCGCACATCCGGATCATGGCTCCCCCCGCCCAGAATCACCCCCCGCAATGGCGACACATCGGAAAAATCCCGCCCCCACGCCAACGTAATGTGCTCCAGCGCAGGCTGCACGTTGTTGGTCGGATCGAAATCCACCCACCCCAGTACCGGACAGAACACCGAAACCCAGGCATGCGACGCATCGGCGCCGATCAACCGTGGCTGCCCTGGAGGCGGCTGGGTCAACAGGTACCCGCTGACGTAACGCGCCGCCAATCCGCGTGAACGCACGCACGCCAGCATCAGATGAGCGAAGTCCTGACAAACCCCACGTCGCCGCTCCAGCACTTGCACCAGCGGCGTCGCCACCTGCGTCGCCTCGGCATCGAAGGTGAATTCGCTGAAAATCTTCTGCATCAGATCCTGCACGCCCAGCAGCAAAGACCGGCCTGGCGGGAAACAGCTTTGGGAGAACTCGACGAAGCTGCGCTTGAGATGCACATACGGTGACTGGAATCGATAACGACACGCCTCAAGCAGGTCGGCGGGCAGCGGCTGGCTGCTGTAGGTCAGCGCATTGCGCGTCAGCTCCCACGCCGGGGATTGATTGAAATCCAGTACTGGTCGCGCCAGCACTTCAACCGTGAGCCGGGCATTGACCTGCAATTCATCGTGGGGCCGCTCGAACGCCAGTCGGGTCAATGGATTGCCGAACACATCCTGTTCATCACGACGCGCGGTCGGCTCTGGACTGATCAACAATTGCTGTTCGGTGCAGCGCTGCCAGGCGCACTCACGCGGCCACAGGTGCGCCAGTTGTTGCGCAAGGGACACCGGGCTGTCGTAGTGATAACAGGTGTCGTGGAAGATCTGGTAATGCGCGTTCATCAGACGGACACCGTGCGCTGGCTGACATCATCGACATGGGCGAAATGGCGCAGGGCCAGACGATCCGATACTTGCCCGCTGGCGTCGGCGATCGCTTGCAACAGATCCGCCAGACCATCAAGCGCCGACCGCACGCTGGACTCACCAAACAACGGATTCTCCAGACAGCCCAGATCAAAACGCCCCAGGCGCTCGACCAGTTGTGCCAGCCCGGCCTCCCTTGGCACACCGAAATCATCGTTCAGGCGTTTCAACGTGCGGGTCACCAGTTTCAACTGGAACAACACCGCGTGCGGGTTCTGCTCATCAAGCAGTAACAGGTCGAGCACAGGAATCAACTGCGCCACCGCCAGGTAGCGAGAGCGATAAGTGATGCTGCTGTTACCCAGCTCCAGCAACCATTCAAGTCCCGCCTGATCGAACGCCCCTGCGCCACGCAGAAACGCCGCCAGGCTGCTGCTCAGAAATTGCAGACGCTCGATGCGCCGGCCGATCATCAGAAAGCGCCAGCCTTCATCACGGGTCATGTCGTCCAGCGCAAACCCGGACAGCGCCGCGAGCGACATCACCAGACGATTGAGGAAATCCAGCAACTCGCCGAAGTCCGGCTCGTCGGTATCCAGTTCCGTGGCTTCACGCTGCAATTCCACCAGCGCTTGCCAGTTTTCCCGCGAGAGCTTGCCGCGCACCTGCGAAGCGGCCCACTGTAGGCGTTGCAAGTTGGAACGCAGGCTGAACGACCAGTCCTCGCCGAGCAACGCAGCCAGCAAGCGCTCTGGCAGCTCACCTTCGTCCGGCAACAGCGCCAGTCGCTCGCCGAGGTCGACCGCTGCCAGCAAGGCTTGCGGGTCATCGCCGTCGACGTAACGCGCCAGCATGATCCGCAGCAGTCGCGCACTGTCGTCGCAACGCTCGCAGTAGCGGCCAAACCAGAACAGGTTTTCCACCACCCGCGACGGCAGGTAAGGGTCGCGTCGCACCAGATCGTGTACACCGACGTTGCGTTGAGTCTTCCATTGCTCGCCGCTTGGCGCTCGATCACCCAGCACCCAGGTGTCCTTGCTCGCCCCGCCGCGCTGCATCGATACCACTTCGGCATCGGCGTCGGCCGCCACTCGGGTCAGACCACCCGGCAGCACCCGATACCCGTCACTACCGGCCACGGCGTACATGCGCATCCCGATGGCGCGGGGCTGCAACTGGCCGTCTTCGGCTTGCCAGATCGGTGCCTGGGACAACTGGGCCAATTCTTGCGCTACATAGGCGTAAGGCCGTGCCTGCATGCGCTCGGACAAGCTCTTGCGCTGCTTTTCACTCAGATCACGGCCAAATACCGGTGCAAAACTTTGCGAGGGAAAGGCCGGTTTGATCAACAATTCCGGCAGTTTTTCCAAAGCCTGGGCCAACACCGGCGCTTCACCGCACCACCAGGTCGCGATGGATGGCAGGATCAGTTCTTCGCCAAACAGGTATTGGTTGATCTTCGGCAAAAACCCCAGCAACCCCGGGGACTCCAGCACGCCGCTGCCGAGCGCATTGGCGACCAGCACCCGGCCCTGACGCACCGCCTCAAGCAGCCCCGGAACACCGAGTGCAGAATCCGTGCGCAGCTCCAGTGGATCGCAGAAGTCATCATCGAGCCGACGCATGATCGCGTGCACCCGGCGCAAACCGCTGAGGGTTTTCAGGTACACCGTGGCATCGCGCACCGTCAGGTCGCCGCCCTCGACCAAGGGATAGCCAAGCTGGCGGGCCAGATACAAATGTTCGAAATAGCTTTCGTTGAAGCGCCCCGGCGTGAGCAAAACCACCAGCGGTGCGTCGTCATCGCAAGGCGCCTGACGAGCCAGGGTTTCTTGCAGGGTGCGGAAGAAACCGGCCAGATGCCGCACCTTGAGATCGCGGTACAACTCGGGAAACGCCCGCGACACGATGGTGCGGTTTTCCAACGCATAACCGGCGCCGGACGGCGCCTGAGTGCGATCCGCCGTGACCCACCAGCGACCGTCCGGGGTGCGCGCCAGATCCACGGCGTACAGATGCATAAAGGCTTGCTCCGGCAGCGTGATGCCCTGACACGGCCAGAGAAAATTGTTGTGCCCGAACACCAGTTCCGCCGGCAGCAGGCCTTCACTGATCAACCGTTGCGGGCCGTACAGATCCGCCAGCACTGCATTGAGCAGTCGCGCACGCTGAGCGATCCCCGCCGACAATTGCTGCCACTCATCAGCAGCGATCACGTTCGGCAGCAGGTCCAGCTCCCACGGGCGATCAGCCCCTTTGGGGTCGGCATAGACGTTGTAAGTCACGCCGTTTTCCTGAATCTGCCGGGCCAGCAAAGCCTGACGCTGCAGCAATAGCGCCGGACTGCTGCGCTGCAATTGGTCGAACAGGCGTTGCCAGTGCGGGCGCACCGCACCACTGCCATCAAGCAGTTCGTGATAGGTGCCCGCCGTCAGCGGGTAGCGGTCTAGCAGGTCAGGCATGGAAAGCTCGGCAGACAGCAAGGAACGGTCAGACTAACGCAGGCACATGACGCCCGGATATACGAAAAATCCGGGCGTCGCGCACGATCTAGAAACGTCGTAAATCGAGCGTCATCGGTAGCTCGTCGGAGATTGTCAGATCAGGTATGGGAAGTTTCCCCGGCGTGTGTCCGATGCGGAAGAAACGCGCCATGCGCCGACTCTCCGCTTCATTGGCGTTGACCGGCAGCGTCTCGTAATTACGCCCGCCGGGGTGGGCGACGTGGTACTGGCAGCCACCCAACGAGCGTTGCATCCAGGTGTCGAGCAGGTCGAACACCAGCGGGGCGTGTACCGGGATGGTCGGTTGCAGGCAGTTGGCCGGTTGCCAGGCCCGATAGCGCACACCAGCGACGAATTCGCCCACACGTCCGGTCGGGTGCAACGGCACGGCAATGCCGTTGCAGGTCAGCAGATACCGCTGCGGCGGTAAGCCCTTGAGCTTGACCTGTAAACGCTCCAGCGATGAATCGACGTAACGCACCGTGCCACCCGCCGTGCCCTCCTCGCCCAACACATGCCACGGCTCAAGCGCTTGACGCAGTTCCAGCTCGATGCCGTTGACGGCGTAGTCACCGACCTTGGGAAAACGAAACTCCAGATGCGCCGCGAACCACTCGGCGCGCAACGGATAACCGGCGCTGTTGAGTTCGACGATGACGTCGGCGAAATCCTGTTCGATAAAGTGCGGCAACAGAAAGCGATCGTGCAGTTCAGTGCCCCACCGTGCCAGTTTCGGCGGCGCGTAAGGCTCGCGCCAAAAGCGTGCGACCAGCGCCCGCAGCAACAATTGCTGCGCCAGGCTCATGCGTGCGTGCGGCGGCATTTCAAAGGCGCGCAACTCCAGCAACCCGAGGCGACCGGTGGCGCCGTCCGGTGAATAGAGTTTGTCGATGCAGAATTCGGCGCGATGGGTGTTGCCGGTGACGTCGATCAGCAGATTGCGCAACAGCCGATCCACCAACCATGGCGCGCACTCCTCACCCGGTTCAGGCATCTGCGCAAAGGCAATTTCCAGCTCATACAACGCGTCGTTACGCGCCTCGTCGACCCGTGGCGCTTGGGACGTCGGGCCGATGAACAACCCGGAAAACAAATACGACAACGACGGGTGGTTGTGCCAGTAACTGATCAGGCTGCGCAGCAAATCCGGACGGCGCAGGAACGGCGAATCCGCCGGTGTCGCGCCGCCGAGGACGAAATGGTTACCGCCACCGGTGCCCGTGTGGCGGCCATCAATCATGAACTTCTCGGTGGTCAGGCGGGTTTGCCGCGCTTCTTCATAGAGAAACTCGGTGCGCTCGACCAACTCGTCCCAGGTCGCTGAAGGCTGCACGTTCACTTCGATCACGCCCGGATCCGGAGTAATGCGCAAGTTGCTCAAACGCTGATCGCTCGGCGGCTCGTAGCCTTCCAGCAGCACCGGACAATGCAGTTCTTCGGCGGTGGCCTCGATGGCCGCGACCAGTTCCAGATAGTCCTCGACCCGTTCCAGCGGCGGCATGAACAGGTACAACCGCCCTTCGCGGGCTTCGGCGCAGAACGCGGTGCGGGTCAGCCAATCGGCGGATTCATCGATTTTCGGTGCGCGCTCGTCAGCCATGGCGGGCTCACCGTGACTGTTCAGTTGCGCGGCGTCCGGCAGTTCGGGAAAGTCCTGATTCGGGTCCTGGGGATGGATGAACGGATACTCCGCCGCCTTCACCCAGGGCTGCGAGCCGAGCGGCAAGCGGTAGCCCAGCGGCGAGTCTCCCGGCACCAAGCGGCAATGATCGTCGCGCAGATACCAGCGCCCGCTCTGCCATTGATCACCTTTGGCCGTGCGTGCGAGCGGCAGCACTTGGCCGATCACTTTATCCAGGCCCTGACTGAAGACTTTGCGCAGGCGTGCGCGTTCTAAAGGCTCCTCCAGACGCGAATCTTCGGCACTGACGTTGCTCGGCAACGAACCCTCGCGCCAGAGGTAATAGAAATTGTCCTCATAGGCAGGGAATACAAAATGTGTGGGCAGTTTCAGGCGTTCGGCGACACTCGCCAGAAAGCGTCCGGCCAACTCGCCATCGGCGCCGTAATCCTGTTGCTCGTCGGCAATCAACGCGTCGTTGTGCCAGATCGGCGCACCATCGCGGCGCCAATAGCAGTTCAGCGACCAGCGCGGGAGTTGCTCGCCGGGGTACCACTTGCCCTGACCGAAGTGCACCAGCCCCTTCGGCGCGTAATGCTTGCGCATGCGCTGAAACAGTTCGGCGGAGAGCCGACGTTTGTCCGCCCCCAACGCGGCGGTGTTCCATTCGGCGCCATCCGGGTCATCGATGGACACGAAGGTCGGTTCGCCGCCCATGGTCAGGCGCACATCGCCTTCCAGCAGGTCGGCATCGATCTGCCGGCCCAGTGCCTGAATCGCCAGCCACTGCTCATCGGTATAGGGCTTGGTAACGCGTGGCGCCTCCCAGATTCGCTCCACGGACATTTCGTGGCTGAATTGCGTTTCGCAAGGTTCGACCATGCCGCTGATCGGTGCCGCTGAGGAGGGATCGGGGCTACAGGCCAGCGGGATATGCCCTTCACCGGCGAACAACCCGGACGTGGCGTCCAGGCCGATCCAGCCGGCGCCCGGCAAATACACCTCGCACCAGGCGTGAAGGTCTGTGAAGTCGACGTCGGTGCCGCTGGGGCCGTCGAGGCTTTTTACGTCGGCAGTGAGCTGAATCAGGTAACCGGAGACGAAACGCGCCGCCAGTCCGAGGTTGCGCAGCAGTTGCACCAGCAACCACGCCGAGTCGCGGCAGGAGCCGGAGGCGTGTTCAAGGGTGTGTTCCGGGGTTTGCACGCCCGGCTCCATGCGAATCAAGTAGCCGATGTCTTCACTCAGACGCTGATTGAGTGCCACCAGAAAGTCGACGGCGGGCAGCGGCGTGCGGTCGATCGCGTCCAGATAGGCTTTGAACCTCGGCGTCAGCGGCAGGGTTTCAAGGTACGGCGCCAACTCCTTGCGCTCATCGACGGCGTAAGCGAAGGGGATTTTCTCGGCGTAAGGTTCGAGGAAGAAGTCGAACGGGTTGAACACGGCCATTTCGGCCAGCAGATCGACTTCGATGCGCAACTCATCGGTTTTCTCTGGGAACACCAATCGCGCCAGGTAATTACCCTGCGGGTCCTGTTGCCAGTTGATGAAATGCTGCTCGGGCGAGACTTTCAACGCATACGAGAGAATTCGCGTGCGGCTGTGGGCGGCCGGGCGCAGGCGAACGATCTGCGGGCCGAGTTCGACAGCGCGGTCGTAGCGATAATGCGTGACGTGATGCAATGCGACATGAATCGACACGGCGTGCCTCCTGCGAGCCTAAGCGTATTCGAAAGCGCGCAAGACTTATGCCATACAGAGGCTTGGGCGCTTTCCCGGAATGCTTTGGGCAGTACAGCACCAAAATCGGGCGATGCGGGGAAATGGTTGAGCGAAGTTGCGCCTAAATGTGGCGGGCAGGTGTTGATTGGGTGTCTGACCTGACGCCATCGCTGGCAAGCCAGCTCCCACAGGTTTTATCTGTCGTTCATAAAACGGTGGCCACTGAAGATCCCTGTGGGAGCTGGCTTGCCAGCGATGGCACCAGTGGTTACAACACATTTCCTAAACCCTGAAATGTAAAACGCCAACCCGAAGGTTGGCGTTCTGTTCAGCATCAAGCCTTGCTTAGCGCGGCACTACTGGCTTGCGCGCCGGCTTCGGCCCTTTGCCCTTGGCCGCGTCCTTGCGCTCCTTGGCGGCCTGCTGGTTGCGGGCGAACGCCGCCGCCTTGGCTTGTTCACGCTTGTCCCACGGATTACCACCATCACTGGCACGCGGTGGCAGACCGGTGTGCTGGGTGAGAATCTTGGTGGTTTTCTCTTTGCCCTCTTTTGCCACTTTATGGCTGCCAGCCGGCGTCGAGTTCTTGCGACGGGCGCTCTGATAGCTGTCAGTGGACGGCTGATGCAGCGGGATCAGTTGATCCTTGCCCGGCCCGATCAGATCGCCACGGCCCATGCGGGTCAGCGCTTCACGCAACATCGGCCAGCCTTTCGGGTCGTGATAACGCAAGAACGCCTTGTGCAGACGACGCTGCTCTTCGCTCTTGACGATGGTCACGCCGTCACTCTTGTAAGTGACCTTGCGCAGCGGGTTCTTGCCCGAGTGGTACATCGCGGTGGCGGTGGCCATCGGCGACGGGTAGAACGCCTGCACCTGGTCGGCACGGAAGCCGTTGCCCTTGAGCCAGAGGGCCAGGTTCATCATGTCTTCGTCGGTGGTGCCCGGGTGCGCGGCGATGAAGTACGGAATCAGGTACTGCTCTTTGCCTGCTTCCTTGGTGTACTTCTCGAACATGCGCTTGAACTTGTCATAGCTGCCGATGCCCGGTTTCATCATCTGATTGAGCGGACCTTCCTCGGTGTGTTCCGGGGCGATCTTCAGGTAACCACCGACGTGGTGAGTCACCAGCTCTTTGACGTATTCCGGCGACTCGACCGCGAGGTCATAACGCAGGCCGGAAGCAATCAGAATCTTCTTCACACCCGGCAACGCACGCGCACTGCGGTACAGCTGAATCAACGACGAGTGGTCGGTGTTCAGGTTCGGGCAGATACCCGGGAACACACAGGACGGCTTGCGGCACGCGGATTCGATTTCCGGCGTTTTGCAGGCGATGCGGTACATGTTCGCGGTCGGGCCGCCGAGGTCGGAAATGACACCGGTGAAACCCGGTACCTTGTCGCGGATCTCTTCGATTTCGCGAATGATCGACTCTTCGGAGCGGTTCTGGATGATCCGGCCTTCGTGCTCGGTGATCGAACAGAAGGTGCAGCCGCCGAAGCAGCCACGCATGATGTTCACCGAGAAACGGATCATGTCGTAGGCCGGAATTTTCTCCTTGCCGTACGCCGGATGCGGAACGCGCGCGTAAGGCATGCCGAACACGTAGTCCATTTCTTCAGTGGTCATCGGAATCGGCGGCGGGTTGAACCAGACGTCGACT
The DNA here is from genome assembly GCF_044743445.1 of Pseudomonas sp. NPDC087615. Taxonomy (NCBI): domain Bacteria; kingdom Pseudomonadati; phylum Pseudomonadota; class Gammaproteobacteria; order Pseudomonadales; family Pseudomonadaceae; genus Pseudomonas; species Pseudomonas sp. NPDC087615. The sequence continues at coordinate 88,464 of NZ_JBIUWM010000018.1, forward strand.
TCGCCATGCTTCTGCACCAGCGCACGGGCGTTGCCCGGGTTGGTTTCCAAGTGCAGCACGCGGTTGGCGTGGGCATAAAGAACGGCATCGCCACGAACCTTTTCTACCGACGGCAGACGGATCACAGTCTTGTCGCGGGTCATGCGCGGGCTGGCCAGGATCTGCACGACCTTGGCTTCTTCCGGATCATCCACTGGGCCCTTTTCCTGCTCGATGGCGCAGGCCTGGGTGTCCTGGGTATTCACGTACGGGTTGATGATCTTGTCGACCTTGCCCGGACGGTCGATACGGGTGGAATCGACTTCGTACCAGCCCGCCGGCGTGTCACGGCGAATGAACGCGGTGCCGCGCACGTCGGTGATGTCTTCGATCTTGTGACCGTAGGACAGACGCTGGGCGACTTCGACGATGGCCCGCTCGGCGTTGCCGTACAGGAGAATGTCGGCGCTGGCGTCGATCAGGATCGAGTTGCGCACGCGATCCTGCCAGTAGTCGTAGTGAGCGATGCGGCGCAGGGAGGCTTCAATGCCGCCGAGCACGATCGGCACATGTTTGTACGCCTCTTTGCAGCGCTGGCTGTAAACCAGGCTGGCGCGATCCGGACGTTTGCCGGCCATGCCGCCCGGGGTGTAGGCGTCGTCGGAACGGATCTTTTTGTCCGCGGTGTAGCGGTTGATCATCGAGTCCATGTTGCCGGCCGCGACCCCGAAGAACAGGTTTGGCTCGCCGAGCTTCATGAAGTCGTCTTTGGACTGCCAGTTCGGCTGCGCAATGATCCCGACGCGAAAGCCCTGAGACTCCAGCAGCCGGCCGATGATTGCCATGCCAAACGACGGGTGATCGACGTAGGCATCTCCCGTAACAATGATGATGTCGCACGAATCCCAGCCGAGCTGATCCATCTCCTCCCTGCTCATCGGCAGGAATGGCGCTGGTCCGAAACATTCGGCCCAATATTTTGGATAGTCAAATAACGGCTTGGCTGCTTGCATGTCGACGACCGGTGTTGAGATGAAAAATCGCGGGCGCGGAATATAGCACAAAATTTGACCAATTCCGACGGCAATGGTCGGTTGTTAATCTCAGCTCCCTCTTCTGTGCTTCAAGCAGAAAATGCTACGGCGGCTTTCGACCCGCCAGACACTGGCAATGATGCCAAACGCCAGTCAGGCGCCCATGGATGGGTTCTGCCGGCAGCTCCAGCGCCACCTGCGCAATCATGCAAACCGGCACGATGCCAAATAAAACAAGCCCTTGCGCGAAAGCCGGGGGTCATTTTTCAAGGATGAAAAAACATGGCAGGAAAACCACCTCGCAATGCCCCCCACTTGAATGTGGATGCCCACATCAGGACGAATCGACGAACGGACATCGACGTACCGCATCCTGACGCTACGGGCCGCAAATTCTTCGATCCGTGGATCTCTGTCGACCCTGCGAAGCCGCCGGCCAGACTACCGGGCGATACAGACCTTGACGCAATACTACCGGCCCCTCCCGTCACGATTCACCTGACGCCGGCTCCCATTGCGGCGCCTTCCGTCATCCCTCAGCCGCTGAAGAACTACTGGCTCAAAGCCGCGACAGAGTTACCGGCGGCCAACAGCGAAGGTTTCAGGGTTTACAACAAACGCCGGTATGTCGACGTGCCCGATGGCGGTACCGTTCTTGTCGCAGTGGATCCGGACACCGGACTGTATCGGGCGCGACTTTCGAGCGAATTGCTTCCCTCCGGCCCGGTATTGCTGCGCGACACCGACAGCGGCCTCTGGCATCCGCTCAATGACGTTGACTCAAGCACGCTCCCACTGACGGAGGCAAGGCTGAACACTTTTCGCTCGGACCTGGATTTCAGCGGTGTCGAGCCTGGCAGTGACGGCCTGTTTCGCCACGAGGGCAAGCTCTATGTAGTCATCGACAGCCACGCGTATCAGGTCATGCAGGACCTTGACGCGTCCACGCCGGCTCAAAAGGTGTGGCGCATTGTGAACCCCAAGGATCCCGTTGCCTCCGATAGCGCGAACATCTACCGCGCCAGTCGCAGTGGCGAAACCCGGGCGATCACTCGGAACGAGGAGAACACCTGGGTTTCCATCCTCACGGGTTTGAGGGGCGGCATGCACCGCAATGAGGGCCGGCAAGCCAACCTGGCGTTCCTGATGCAACGTTACCAACCTTTCGCGGATGCTCACCGGGCTCTGACCGAATCATCTGAACATTACGACACTCTTTGGGGCCGAGCCCGCAATCTGCCTGATGGCGCGGCCAAGACGGCAGGCCTGATTGCGCTTGAGGTACACCAGCTCAAGCACATCAAAAAGCAGACGGACTTTGTTCAGTCGCTCGTTGATAACAAGGATTGGCTACCTCTCATCAAAGCAAGCGGGGTTTTCAAGGAAGAACTGCATACCTTCCGGATAGAACGAGTGGAATATCTCAACAGACTGATGGCCGTCATGGATCTCAGGGTCCGGCCTGCGGTGACAGATCTGAGTGCCGAGAACTGCAAGAAAACCATCAAGCATCTGAACAAGAAACTGAAGTTTCTCGAAGAGCGCCAGGCAGTGATGGAGCAGATCAGAAAAGCCTCGCCCGGAGCAGCCCCGCGACTCGCCGAGCTACGCCTCCAGGTGCCCGATACCGAGCGCATCAACTTCAACAAACTGACCCTTTACGTTCACCTGTTTGCGGACGCTCCCGACTATGCGCCAAACACGACCATGCCCTCGCTCTCGGCTATCGACCTGATCACCGGAGATTTGCAAAACGCTCCGCAACGAGAGCATCCAATGGCGCTACTGTTGGCCCTTGATCAAATCAAGGGAGATAAAACCCGCTTTGAAACGCTGCTGGCCTCGGAGCATCCCAACGCCGAATACATCAGGGAGATCGTTACCCTGATCGATCCCATCGAGAAAAAAATCGAAAACAAGTTGACCGAAATTCTTGACGCGTCCGAGCGAACGAACGATCTGCCGAGCCTCGACCAAGACATTGATTACGACTTTATCCCGCCGCAACCCATCAACGAAGCGCTAGCCCCACCCGCGCGTGCCAGGAAAATATTCCGCACCCGCCAGCACGGCACTTACAGAGTGATGGTCGGGGAAACGGAAACCGCATCGGACGGCACCATCACGATCAATGTTCCCGACCTGCTGCGACCCGATTCACCTCCCAGGCGCTACAAAAAAATAGAAGACGAATGGCTGCCAGTGCTTCCTCCGCTTATCCGAACGCCGCGGCCACAACTCATTGGCGAGGCAAACCGGTTACTGGCCAGGGTCGAAGATCACGCTGCCAACGCGAGAACACAAGAAGCTCAAAACACTAACCCGACAAAGATCGTCGAAGACCTGGGCAAGGAAACCGATTTGCTCAACCAACAGGCAAGACAACTGGAAAACCACGAAACAGATGTTGAAGATCGAGTGATCATCAACCTGGCCGGACAGTTGCGCGCCGCAGCCGATTCGTTGACCGACCAAGGCCAGAAAACGCTGGTGCGGATGTACAAGAACAAAGACGTGCTGGACATCATGCGCCTGAATTATCTGCTGGATCGTAACGAGCTCAAGGTCAGCAAGATCGTTGATCGCAAGCTATCGGGCAAAGGCCAGAAAAGGTCATTTCTGGACGTTTATTCGATCAGCGACAGCGCCGATAACACGCCGTTGTGGCACGCGCATTTTCACTACGATGCCGAGAAGAGTCTGCCCCTGAGCTTCAAAATCGATGGCGCTCATCTCAAGACGCTTGAACAAAGCAGACGGGGTATCGAGTCTCAACGCCGAGATGATCGGGCCGGTTTGCCGCACGTCGGCATCTGGCGGCAACGGTTTGATGGCAGAACAGCGAGCAAAATATTTGCCTTGGCAGACAGTCACGCAGCCGCCCCCGAGTAAATGCGCAAAGCCCGAGCAGCGGGCTTTGATGTAACCCCAGGACAAACAGGCAATGACGCCGAACGCTTATCAGCGCGCCCTCGCGGGGACTGATAAGCGCCCCATCAAGGAAGAAACAATGTCGCCAAAACCACCTGTCAGAGGCAACGCCTCTGTCGATGTACACCAGCGCCCAGGCCCATCGCCGCAAGCAAATCCGCCGCGCATCAACACTGGCGCGCCCCCCCTGCACCTGGGTGAAAATCCGTTGGTATCGAACAGAAACACCGGCGGTGTCGATCTCGATGCAATCAGGCCGGCACCGCCGGTCACGGTTCACGAAACAACTGAAACAATGACTCTCGGCGCCACCCCCACACCAACCGTTCAGTCGCTGGAGCATTACCGTATCAGCGCGCCGCCCACGTTGGCGGTCGCCGATGCCGAGGGTTTCAGGACATACAAGGGACGCCGATACGTCGACGAACCAGGGGGCGCAATCGTGCCGGTCAAGCAAGATCCGGACACGGGACTGTACAGGGCCGCACTGCCGAAAGAGACGAAACCGACAGGTCCGGTGATGCTGCGTGACACCGCCAGCGGCTTGTGGCACCCGCTGGAAGACTTCGAGCCCATGACCTTCGCGTTATCCTCCGCACGCTTGGAGGCTTTGCGCACCGGACTGGACTTGAGCGACGCAACCCCCGATAGCAATGGCCTGCATCAGTTCGACGGCAAACTCTACGTGGTGATCGAGAATCACACGTACCAGGTGCTGCACGACCCAGAAGCATCAACCCCGCTGGCCACCGTAATGCGCATCGTGCGAAGCGAAGATCCTGTGTCCAGAGACAACGGCAATCTGTATGTCGCGACACGTCCGGGTAGGTCGGAACCCATCGTTTTCGATGCCGTACAAGGCTGGGTCGGGATAACGGTAGCCGGTGCCGGTGGGATGGTGCGCAGTGACGGCAACCCCACAGCATCCTTGAGCCTGCCGGACAGACTCTCGCTGATGCTCAACCGACTGCGCAGCCCAGAGTCCCGCGCCCAAAAACTGTTCCCGGACCACACCGAGGATCAGATCAGCGACTTTATTCGTTCGCTGGGCAGTGATGTACGCGACGGTTTGACCCGTCGCGAAACCGACTACAAGACACTCAAGGCCGAACTGAAGGTCTGGATCAGAAACACCTCCAACGCTTCGCCTCAGGCAACAGCAAAAGGCTGGGCACAACAGGTCGCCAATGACATCAAGCGCTGCTGGCGCCAGCAGACCGGGGATTCATTCAGGCTTGAGCCGGGTGGTGGAACGCTGCCAGCATTAACAGCGGATTTCAGCCATATCCGGCGCCTGGATCTGGACGCCGTCACCTGGTCAGACACCGCCGAAACATTCCTCAGTGGGTTCTCCGGACTGGAACGCCTGACAGTGACCCACTCCTCGCTCGATACACTGCCCGCCGCCGTAGCGCACATGCCCCACCTGAGCACATTGGATCTGAGTTCGAACCGTATTGTGCTCAATGCACAAACCTCGGCAAAGCTGAGCGCACTCGACCAACTTCAAAACCTTGATCTATCGGGCAATCCGCTGGGCAAGCCACCTGATTTCACCGGCATGAGCGAACTCAAAACGCTGAACCTGAGCAATACACAATTGGATCAGTGGCCTATCGGCTTGCAGCACCAGACCGGACTCAAACAGGTTGACCTGCGCAACAACCGGCTGACCGAAGTGCCATCGGCCATCCTTTCCCCCTCACCCGATCAATTCGAAGCGATCGCCCGGATCAACGGCGTCACGCAGTTTGAAGGCAATCCATTTCCTGCCGGCTACTGGAAAACGCTTGAAGTGTATTGGCAACGCGTCACTGCCGATCATCCTGAACTGGGCAACAACAGCCTGCCCGGCGCGTTCAGGCTTGACGGTGATATCCCGGAGGTCGCCAACGTGCAGCGGCTGCATCCGGAGAAGAATGCACAAGAGGCCAGAGAGTTTTTTATCGGATTGGGTCCTGAGGCAGAAGCAACACTGGGTCGACGCCTTCAAGAACTGGATTTACTGGAAAGCCAGCTCGATGCCTATGTCGCCGACAGTCAACTCGAGCCGTCCGCCGTCGACACACCCGCGAAAAGACAAGCGCAACGTGTCGCCCAAACCCTCAAGGACTGCTGGCTTCAGGACTCGGGGGAAATGCTCAGGCTGTCTTCCATCAACGCGCCACTCCCGGCGCTGAGCGTGGACTTCAGTCATGTAAAGCACCTCAGTCTCAGCTCTGTTATCTGGTCGGGCGATGCCGATACATTTCTGTCCAGCTTTCCCAATCTGGAGCGCTTGTCCATCACCCAATCCAGGATTGAAACGTTACCGGGGCAAATTGGCGCGATGGACAAATTGAACAACCTGGACCTGAGCAACAACTACCTTGCACTGGACGAGCAAAGCGCTGCAACGCTCAGCGCCATGAGTCATCTGGAGATCATCAATCTTTCTGACAATCCAACGCTCACGCTAACCCCTGACTTCAGCAAGATGTCCAAGCTGAAATACCTGGTGCTGAATAACACGGGAATCAATCAATGGCCGACTGGATTGCAGGACAAGACCGGTCTGCTCATTTTTGATCTGCGCGATAACCGCTTGAGTGAAGTGCCGCAGGCATTTCTCAATCCTGCGCCCGAACAGTTGCTGACGATCGCCCAGATCAATAGAACCGCGTCACTCGGTGGCAACAATTTCCCTGCCGATTACTGGAGAAAATTCGACGACTACTGGCGTCGAGTGAACGAGGAACATCCCGATCTTCTGACCTCTTACCATGGAGTGATATTTGATACCGATAACTCCCCCGCGCAGCGGTATCGGCGACTATTTCCAGGCAAGGACATCAAGGAGTGCAGGGAATACCTCTGGAGTTTTGAGAGTGATACCGCGGCAGCAACGAAACTCAACAGCCTTGAACGGGAACACGGCGTATTGAAAAGTCAGCTCGACGATTGGGTTTTTTCTGGAGGAGGCAACCGCGCAGGCTACATTCGGGCGAATCAGTTAGCGGTCAATGCGCAAACCCGTCCTGACCGTGTCACCGCAAGTGAGAGGATTCTCAGTTGCTGGAGGCGGGAAACACCGCAGAAACATGCCAATGACGGTACCCCCATCGGCCTGGAACTGGATCTCGGCGGCTTGCGCCTGCCGAGCCTGCCAGACATCGACGCGGACTTCAGTCACGTCGGTTCGCTCAAACTGAACAACATGAATCTGAGCACCTCACCAGAAGGTTTTCTGACCCATTTCCGCCATGTGCGCTGGCTGAATCTGTCGCACAACCAACTGCGTGAATTGCCTCCAGCGCTTGGAGAAATGAACGGGCTGACTCGTCTGTTTCTGCAAAAAAACCGGATTATCCTGACCGCCGACACTGCCCGCGTTCTGTCACAGCGCACAACATTGCGAGCCTTGTGGCTGCATGAAAATCCGCAACTCGGTATCACCCCGGATTTCACCCGGATAACCGACATGCGCGAGCTTGATCTGGCAAACACAGGCATCAACACCTTCCCTGCCGGCCTTGCCGATCAGCCACTGCTGGGCATCGTGAATCTGAACAACAATCGGATCGAGGAAATCCCCGATGCGGTCATAACCCCACCGGCCGAACGACTCGCAAACAGTGCGCGGGTCAATAACGTGACCAGCATCACTAACAATCCATTGTCAGCGGCCACCCGCACGCGGCTGGAACAATACAACAACCGTCTTATCGAAGCCGAAATACCGATGACTAGCCAGCGCGATCTGGTCGCTACGGCGCGCGGCCATGTCCGGGCAGTCATCCGGGCTCCAGCAAATGATCCAATGACGCGCTGGACAATCGGGCTATCGGCAGATCAGGTATCAGCCAGAAGAATCCAATGGCAAACACTGCGTGATGAACAACGCTCGGATGGTCTGTTCAATACGCTTGAACGCTTGATCGAGGTTCCCGCCGGCCACAACGAGCTTCAGCGCCGAGTCTGGAAGCTGGTCGACAGCATTACCGAAAACAGTCCGGCGTCCGAACGCCTGCGCAAGGAGGTGTTTGATCGGGCAGGCGAAGCGGCCTGCTGTGATCGGGCGGCCTTCACGTTCGCTAATCTGGAAACCCGGGCAATGGCGCACGATGCTCGTGCCCAGGCTCAGGACGAAGCACAGGGCCCGCAACTGTCTGCGCTGTCCAAAGCATTGTTCCGCTTGCATGAGGTCGACAAAATCGCATCGGCGGACATTGCGCAGCGGGAGGCAAGAATCATCGAAGCGATGGAGCCTCAGAGAGACGCGGCCCTTCCCGCGCCACACGTACCAGAGGAAGTCGAAATCAGACTCGCCTATCGATACTTCCTGAAAGACCGGCTGCAACTGCCGGGACAACCCGAGCAAATGGGATTTGCCCGGCTGGCCAATGTGTCAAAAGCGCAATTGAATGCTGCGTACAAAAAAGTCATCGCTATGGATAACTCCCCTGAAGAATTCGAGGCACTGGTGTCGAGGGAGTTCTGGCAGGAATTCGTCACTCACAAGTACCGGTCGCAGTTCGAAGCGCACCGCCAGACGTTCCAGGATCGACAAGCGACCCTCGACGACGCGCACGCAGCCAACACGCTTGGGTTTAACGATTACGACGCGCAATCCAAGGCGCTGCAAAAATCACTGGCGACCGAGGAAGAGGCGCTGATCGAGTCGTTGTCTCGACAGGAACTGAGTGAGCATCCAGCCGCCAACACTGACGAGGAGGCAGGCGGCACAACGGAATAACGCACGAAAGGAGGAGCGCTGGCCGAATGATTTCGGCCAGCCATTATTCGTCGTCGTCGAAGTTGTAACTGCCCGGCGCGAGGTTTTCGAAACGCGTGTATTTGCCGATGAACGCCAGGCGGATAAAGCCGATAGGCCCGTTCCGCTGTTTGCCGATGATGATTTCGGCGATGCCTTTGTGCTCGGTTTCCGGGTGATACACCTCGTCCCGGTACACGAACATGATGACGTCGGCGTCCTGCTCGATCGCTCCGGATTCACGGAGGTCGGAGTTGATGGGTCGCTTGTTCGGTCGTTGCTCCAGGGAGCGGTTGAGCTGCGACAGCGCAACCACCGGGCAGTTGAACTCCTTGGCCAGGGCTTTCAAGGAACGCGAGATCTCGGAAATCTCGTTGGTTCGGTTGTCACCGCCCGATCCTGGAATCTGCATCAGTTGCAGGTAGTCGATCATGATCAGGCCGATGTCACCGTGTTCCCGCGCCAGACGTCGGGTACGCGCACGCATTTCAGACGGGCTGATGCCGGCGGTATCGTCGATGAACAGCTTGCGATCGTTAAGCAGGTTTACCGCCGAGGTCAGGCGCGGCCAGTCATCATCTTCCAATTGGCCAGAACGCACCTTGGTCTGATCAATCCGCCCCAACGAGGAGAGCATACGCATGACCAGCGATTCACCTGGCATCTCGAGGGAATACACCAGCACCGCTTTGTCGCTGCGAAGTACGGCGTTTTCCACCAGATTCATGGCGAAGGTGGTTTTACCCATCGATGGACGGCCCGCGACGATGATCAGGTCGGCCGGTTGCAGCCCGCTGGTTTTCTCGTCGAGGTCGGTGTAACCGGTGGACAGGCCGGTGATGGCGTTGTCGGTGTTGAACAAGGTGTCGATGCGATCAATGGCCTTGGTCAACAAGTCATTCACGCCCACCGGGCCACCGGTTTTCGGGCGAGCCTCGGCAATCGCGAAGATCTGGCGCTCGGCTTCGTCGAGGATTTCCTCGGCGGTGCGGCCCTCCGGGTTGAAAGCGCTGTCGGCGATCTCGGTACTGATGCCGATCAGTTGGCGCAAGGTCGCTCGCTGGCGAACGATCTGCGCATAGGCCTTGATGTTGGCGACGGACGGCGTGTTTTTCGCCAGTTCGCCGAGATAACCGAGGCCACCGACTTGCGAAGTCTGACCTTCCTTGTCCAATTGCTCGGCAAGGGTCACGACGTCAATCGGGGAGTTCTGATCGGCCAGTTTGGCGATCGCACGGAAGATCAGACGGTGGTCATGTCGATAAAAATCGCCATCGGAGACTTGATCGAGCACGCGTTCCCAGGCGTTGTTGTCCAGCATCAGGCCACCGAGTACAGCCTGTTCGGCTTCGATGGAATGCGGCGGCACCTTCAGGGCAGCGGTTTGCAGATCGTATTGCTCAGGAGCGGAGATTTCGTTCATGGCCACTTGGAGTCAGGGTTGAAAACGGGAGTACCAGAAAGACAAAGGGCACGACCTGTAAACAGGATCGTGCCCGATGTTAACCGTCTGACGGGCAAGCCGCCAGCCGATCAGGTGTTGCTTAAGCTGCTACCACGACAACGCGTACGGTGGCTTCAACTTCGGCGTGCAGGTGCACGGCTACGTCGAATTCGCCTACGTTGCGGATGGTGCCGTTCGGCAGACGAACTTCGCTTTTCGCAACTTCAACG
>NZ_JBIUWM010000019.1:0-93873 GCF_044743445.1 Pseudomonas sp. NPDC087615
AGATCCTGCACGGCCATGTCGTGTTCCTACTGCAGTACGAAATTAGTGAAAAGCAACTGTTCGATCACAACTTTGCCCAGCTCTTTCTGCGCCACTTCCTGGACGCTGGCTGTGGCCTTCTGGCGCAACATCTCTTGCCCGACCGGCGTTGCCAGAGTGGCAAAGTCCTGACCGGAGAAGAGCATCACCAGGTTATTGCGGATCACCGGCATGTGCACTTTGAGCGCTTCCAGATCGGCCTGATTACGCGCCAGCATGGTGATACTCACTTGCATGTAGCGCTGACGGCCGTTCTGGTTGTAGTTGGCGACGAATGCCGGCGCCATCGGCTCGAAAATCGCCGGTTGCTTACCGACCGGAACAGTCTCGGCCGCCTCGGCAGATTTGCTCTGGGCACTGTGCATGAAGAACCAGGTCGCCCCCACAGACGCGCCAATGGCCAGCAGCAATGCCAGCACGATCACAATGATCAGCTTGAGTTTGCCTTTGGTTGCAGGGTCTTTTACTGCTGCTGTTTCGCTCTTCGCCATGCCAATAATCCGTCACTATTCGGGTTTTCACAGTCGCACGGCAAGGCAAGAGCAAGTGTTATGCCAGAAGTGTCGGAGCAAATTGGGAGAACACACAAAACCAATGTGGGAGCGGGCTTGCTCGCGAATGCAGTGTGTCAGCCAACATTAATGTTGAATGTCATTGCGCATTCGCGAGCAAGCCCGCTCCCACAGGGGGTACAGGGTTGTGTCAGGCGTAGTAGTCGACGGCGCTGGAGCCAATCACGCTGGTGGTCTGCGCGGCAGCTTCGGCCACGCTGACAGGCGCCAATTCTTCATCCGCCGAGTCCAGTCGACCACCAGCAGCGCTGGTGCGGCCGCTTTGGCCCTGCTGCGCCTGATCCTGACCTTGCTGCCCCTGCCAGCCACGGTTCTGGTCAGACACATTGACGTCGACCTGACCCATACCCTGCTGGGCGAACATCTCGCGCAGACGATACATCTGCCCGTCCAGCGCTTCACGCACACTCGGGTGCGCACTCATGAACGTCACCTGAGTCTGCTGGTCCGGGACCATATTGACCCGGATATCCAGACGCCCCAGTTCAGCCGGCTGCAACTGAATATCCGCCGCCTTCAGATTGGCGCTCGACAGATACATGACGCGGTTGACCACTTCTTCAGTCCAGCCGCTCTGATGCATGGCGATTGGCTGGCTTACCGGCACGACGTTGGCGGTCTTAGGCGTGGCTGCCTGGGTCAGTGCCGCCAGACGGTTGGCGAAGTCGTCGACGCGAGTGTCACTGGTGGCGGATTTGAGGTCTTTGAGCCCGTCATCGATCAGGCCGCTGAAAGCCTTCTCCCCACCCTGACTGGTACTGTCCTTGTCGGCCTGCACGTCGAGCATGCTGGCCATGCCCGCAGCGAAGTTCTGCGCCGAGGTCAATTCACCATCGGCCTGAGCCTGTGCGGGCGCAGCTTTGGGTTGCGCCTGGCTGGCAGAGGAAATGTGTCCGCCCTGCTCCATCGCCATGCGCACCACCGGGAGCGAGTCGAGGGGATCAGCTGCCGGGTCGAAATCACTGTCGGCGGTGGCCGACGGGTCCTTGACCGCACTGAGCTGCAAGGCTACTGCCGGGGTATCTGTTTTGGTGGAAGGTGTCGCTTCGACAACCGGGGCCGGCCCCACAGGAGCCGTGACGACCGGTTGCACGCTTTCTGCCAGTGCCGGATCGAGCGTCGGGTCGACCGGTGTGGCATCCGCCACTGGGGCCTGAGAGGTGTCCGCGCTGTCGTCACTGCTGCCTGTCTTGTCGTCGGCCGCCGGTGTTTTGTCGGCAGGCAAGTCATTGCCGCTATCGGCAACCGTCGGTTGCGTGGCGGCAGCCGGATCCTTGCCAACGTCCGTTTTACCGCTGTTGTCAGCGACCTTGTCACGCGCCGGTTTAATCGCCATGTCGGGGGTTGCGGCAGATTTTCTCGGGCCTTGATCGGCAAACACTTCAGCGAAGCTTGAGGCCTTGCCCCCGGCGTCCAGGGCCATTGCCGACGACTTGGCAGAGGCAGCTTGAGCCTTCGCCTGAGCGGCGCTCTGAAGAAGAATGTTGGGGGTCGCAGGCATAAAACGGTCTCCGCTGCACTGGGATCGTAGGTACAGTTGACCGAGATAACTGCAAGTGCCGGGCCAGTTTTGTCCGGCGCCGAAGAAAAGCGCCGGACGGTGGAAATTAGTGAGTCAGCGCTTGCTGTCGCTCTTTTTCATAGACAGCGCTTACAAACTCAAACTCGCCAATGATATCGGCGATCAGTTGGGCAATTTGCGTCGCACTTTTGTCCTTGGCTTCGGCTTCCAGTTCACGACACAGTTCAGCCAATCGAATGGCTCCCATGTTACTGGCACTGCCCTTGAAACTATGGGCAACGTCCGACAGCGCTTTGGCGTCGATGGTTACTTGAAGGTCGTCCAGACGCCGCCTGGAGTCCGCCAGAAAGGTATCCAGCAGTTCCGGATAACCTTCCTCCATGACTTCGCGCAAGACGCTCAGCGTTTCGCGATCCACATGTTCGTCAGTCACTTGCTCACTCCTTGATCAAGAATTGCGCGGATTATGCACCACCCCCCCAGGAAAATTCCACGCGCGCACTACGCCCCTGGTCCGACCAGCTCGCATTGCGCCCCAATTGGCGGATCAGGCTGACACCACGCCCCGACAGACGGACATCTTCGATTGGCCGCTCCATCACCCGGGCAACATCAAAGCCCTTACCACTGTCTTCAACCCGAATGACCAGACAGCCACCTGAACCTTGCGGCTGCACCTGTAGATGCACGCGGACATAACCGTCCTGCAATGCTTCCAGACGCGCATTGCGCTGTTCATAGTAGCGGGCGAATCCGGAGGCATCGCGTTTGAGACTGGAATCCAGCCCCAACACTCCGTGCTCCAGTGCATTGGAATACAACTCGGCGAGCACGCTGTACAACGCGCCGCTTTGCGCTCGCAACCCATGTACTTCAAGCAGCAACTGCAACAGGTATGGCAATGGATTGAAACGCTTGAGCGTAGCGCCACGAAACTCGAAGTTAACCGACCAGTCCAGCGGACAGGACTGGCCGCTGTCCGAATACATCGCCTGCGAAGGATTGGCCTGCGCAGGCTCCAGCAGGCTGATCTCGACCATGCTCACATCGTCACGCGCTTCACCACGAAAATCGCACAGCGCCCGCTCGATATCCTCGAACAACCGATCAGGCTCGCGATTGGCAGCAAACACCTGCTGTAAACGCTCGACACCGAACAGTTGATCATTGGCATTGCTGGTGTCGATCACCCCGTCGGACAACAGGAAAACCCGATCACCGACAGCCATCGGATAGACTTGCGTACTGTCATCGAACGCCTGCGGACTCAGGACGCCCAGCGGCAGATGCCGCGCGGTCAACGGCATGCGCTCGCCGCTGGCAATCCGGTGCAGATAGCCGTCAGGCATGCCGCCGTTCCAGACCTCCACCGAACGCCTCTGGAAACTCAGGCACAGCAGCGTTGCGCAGCAAAACATGTCCACCGGCAAAATACGCTTGAGCTTGGCATTCATCTCTCGCAGGGTTTCGGCCAGGCCGTAGCCCTTGGCCGTCATGCCGTAAAACACTTCGGCCAACGGCATGGCACCCACTGCGGCCGGCAAGCCATGGCCGGTAAAATCGCCTAACAGCAAATACATATCGCCCGAGGGGGTATGCGCCGCCAGCAGCAGGTCACCATTGAACAGCGCATAGGGCGATTGCAAATAGCGGATATTCGGCGCACTCAGACAACCGGAATGCGCGACCTTATCAAACACCGCTTTGGCGACACGTTGCTCGTTGAGCAAATAATGATGATGTTTGGCAATCAGGTCGCGCTGTTGCAGCACAGTGGCCTGCAAACGGCGCAACCGATCCATCGCCTTGATTTTGGCGGCGAGGATGACCTGGTTATAGGGCTTCGCCAGAAAGTCGTCACCTCCTGCCTCAAGGCAACGCGCCAGCGCTTCGCTCTCGGTCAGCGACGTGAGGAAGATGATCGGCACCAGGGTTTCCCCCGCCAGCGCCTTGATCTGTCGCGCAGCCTCGAAACCGTCCATCACCGGCATCATCGCGTCCATCAGGACAAGATCGGGCTGCTCGCGACAGAAGATATCAACGGCTTCTGTACCGTTGGCCGCTGTCACGACTTCATGGCCCTGACGACGAACGATGGTCGACAGCAGCAACCGGTCAGCGGCGCTGTCTTCGGCGATCAGGATCGTCAACGGCTCTTGCGCCTGTATGGCCATCAACTGATATCGAAGAGCTTGTCAAAATTGGAGATGGCGAAGATCTTGCGCACATCGCAACTACTGTTAACCACCCGCACATCCGAGTGATCGCCGCCCGCGTGATCACGCAGCAGGAGCAGCATGCCTAGCGCAGAGCTGTCGAGATAGGTGGCGTCTTTGAGGTCGACCACAATGGACTCAGGCTTAGGGCTGAGCGTCTCATAAGAATCGCGAAAATCCTTATGACGATCGAAATCGAACCGCCCCTTAATCCAGATCGTCAGTTTTTGACCATCAGGAGATACTTCTCTAACGACTGACATTGACTGGCTTCCTTGTCATTGCGAACGTGTACAAGGTTTAGCATCTGGTGAGGGTTGGAGCAAGGAGTGAAGCACGATCAATAAGGGTCATGTCGCGGCAAACGCTGGGACAACTCGTCGAGCAGCTTCTGCTCGCGCTTGTCTTCGGCACGTTGGGCTTCGTCGCGGTAGCGTTGCACCAGTTTGCGCAACCCCTCGACCCGGGCGAACGCCTGCTGCCAAGCCTCCCGCGCCTTATCCAGATTGTTCTGATGCCAGACCAGGCTCTGGCGCTGCTGATCAACAGCGGTGTCGAGTTGCGCCAGAAAGCCCTGAAACCCGAGCAGCCACTGCCCGCTCACGCCGGTGCTGCCGCGCACGATCCATTGCTGTGAGTAATCGAGACGAAAGGCATGCAGGTCGGCGAGTTTGCTTTCGGCCACTTTTACTTGACCCTGAAAGTAACCCAAACGCTGCACGGCGGCTTTCTCGGCCTTCTCGGCCATGTCCACCACTGGCACCAGACGCGCCGCTCGACTCAGGGCCATGATCGATTAGCCGCCGGGCGCCGGGGCGAAGATCGAGGCCAGATGGTTTTCACTGGCACCCATGTTGATGTTGTCGTTCAAGCCCTGACGCAGGTACATCGACATCGCCGGTTGCAGATTGATCGCCGTATCGGTCTCACGATCCCCCCCCGCCACATAAGCGCCGACGCTGATCAGGTCGCGACTCTGCTGATAGCGCGACCAGTACTGCTTGAACATCTGCGCATGGTTCATGTGCTTGATGCCCACTACCGCCGGCATTACCCGACTGATCGACGCTTCGATATCGATGGCCGGGTAGTGCCCTTCCTCGGCCAGGCGCCGGGACAGCACGATGTGGCCGTCAAGTACGCCTCGGGCCGAGTCGGCAATCGGGTCCTGTTGGTCATCGCCTTCGGACAACACGGTATAGAACGCGGTAATCGACCCCCCGCCCTTCTCCGCATTACCGGCGCGCTCCACCAACTTGGGCAACTTGGCGAACACCGACGGCGGATAACCCTTGGTCGCGGGCGGCTCGCCGATGGCCAAGGCGATTTCCCGCTGGGCCTGGGCGAAACGGGTCAACGAATCCATCAGCAACAGAACGTTCTTGCCCTTGTCGCGAAAATACTCGGCGATCCGCGTGCAGTACATGGCCGCGCGCAGACGCATCAACGGCGCATCGTCCGCTGGCGAGGCGACCACCACCGAACGCTTGAGGCCTTCTTCACCGAGGATGTGCTCGATGAACTCCTTAACTTCACGACCCCGCTCACCAATCAGACCCACGACGATAATGTCGGCCTCAGTGAAGCGAGTCATCATGCCCAGCAATACGGATTTACCGACACCGGTACCGGCGAACAGACCCAGTCGCTGCCCCCGACCGACCGTCAACAAACCGTTGATGCAACGAATGCCCACATCCAGTGGAACACTGATCGGGTCACGGTTGAGCGGGTTGATCGTCGGGCCGTCCATCGGCACCCAGTCTTCGGCTTTCATGCCGCCCTTGCCGTCCAGCGCGCGACCTGCGCCATCGAGCACACGACCGAGCATGCTCATGCCCATCGGCAAGCGACCGGTATCGGCCAGCGGCACCACACGAGCGCCCGGGGCGATACCGGCGACGCTGCCGACCGGCATCAAAAAGACTTTGCTACCCGAGAAACCCATGACTTCCGCTTCAACCTGCGAGGGGTGATAGCTGTCGTCGTTGATCACCAGGCAGCGCGTGCCCATGGCTGCGCGCAGGCCTTCGGCTTCCAGCGTGAGGCCGACCATCCGCAGCAGGCGACCTTCAAGGATGGGCGCGCCGGCCATTTCGATGGCCTCGGCATAAGTGCTCAGGCGCTTGGCGAAACTGGTGCGTTCAAGGCGCATCGGTGGCGTCCGCGAGCGGCTCGTCTGGGGCCGCCGCCGGTTTGGCGTCTTCAGGGATATCCAGACTCAAGTCCGGCGCGGCCGGGTGCAGGGCCTGTTCGTGCAACTGATCGAACAACTTGTCCATGACCTGAGTGACGCGGGTTTCAATGCTCGCGTCGATTCGGCTTTGCGCGGTTTCAACGCGGCATCCACCCGGCATCAAGGATTCGTCCTCGACGATGCGCCAGGTTTCCTCATGACGCTCGCGCAGGGCTTTGGCCTGCTCGAAGTCCTGAGGGTTGATGTACAAACGCACGTTGTCGACGCCCAGCGGCAATAGCTTGAGGGCGTCGCGCATGACGTGTTCGATCTGGCTCGAGTCGATGGCCAACTCGCGCTTGATCACCTGTTTGGTGATGTGCTGCACGAGGTCGACCAAAGACTTTTCGATCTGTGTGTCTTGCTCGGCGATGGGCTCGAACAGGTGCCCCATCAATTGCTCAAGGCTGACAAGCTTCGCCTCCAAGGCCACTTCGGCCTCTTGACGCACCTTGAGCGTGGCACTGTGAAAACCTTCTTTTTCGCCGATGGCGAAGCCCTCGTTGTAGGCCTCCTGACGGATGCTTTCGAGTTCTTCCAAGGTCAGTGGCTGGACTTCTTCCAGCGGCACTTCTTCCATTTCCGGCGGTTCGGGCTCCGGTTCCGGCTCGGGTTCCGGTTTCGGCGGATCGAAACTGGGCAGTGCCCAGGACTCGAAACTGCGAACATCCCGGGCACGGATCAGATCCGTCACATCGTCATGCTTGTCCATGGGCTTAGATCATTTCCTCGCCGCCCTTGCCACCGAGCACAATCTCGCCGGCTTCGGCCATACGACGGGCAATGGTGAGGATTTCTTTCTGTGCCGTTTCCACGTCGCTGACACGCACCGGGCCTTTGGCCTCGAGGTCGTCGCGCAACAGTTCGGCCGCACGTTTGGACATGTTCTTGAAGATTTTCTCTTTGACGCCTTCGTCCGAACCCTTGAGGGCCAGCACCAGCACGTCGGAAGACACTTCGCGCAACAGCGCCTGAATTCCGCGGTCGTCGACATCGGCCAGGTTGTTGAACACGAACATGAGGTCTTCGATCTGACCGGACAGGTCTTCGTCGACTTCGCGGATCGAATCCATGAGCTGCCCTTCGATCGAACTGTCGAGGAAGTTCATGATGTCCGCCGCACGCTTGATGCCACCCAGGGTGGTGCGCGAGGCGTTCGAGTTGCCGGAGAACTGCTTCTCGAGAATCTGGTTCAGTTCTTTCAGTGCCGCTGGCTGCACGGTGTTCAACGACGAGACGCGCAGGATGATGTCCAGACGCACTTTGTGGTCGAAGTTGCCGAGCACCTCACCGGCCTGATCCGGATCGAGGTACGCGACCACGATGGCCTGGATCTGCGGGTGCTCGTAACGAATCACGTCGGCAACGGCACGCGGCTCCATCCATTTCAGGCTGTCCAGGCCGCTGGTGTTGCCACCGAGCAGGATGCGGTCGATCAGGCCGTTGGCCTTGTCTTCACCCAGGGCCTGGGTGAGCATTTTGCGCACATAGTCGTCGGAACCGACGCCTAGGCTGGTCTGGTCGCCGACGATGTCGACGAACTCGCTCATGACCTGCTCGACCTGCTCGCGATGGACGTTGCCCATCTGCGCCATGGCCACACCCACACGCTGAACCTCTTTGGGCCCCATGTGGCGCAGCACTTGCGCAGCATCGGTCGAGCCAAGGGACAGCAGCAGAATCGCGGCTTTGTCGACCTTGTTCAGTTTGACGGTAGCGGCTCGGTTATCACTCATCTGCGTTAATCCACTCTTTCACGACCTGAGCCACGCGACCCGGGTCTTCAGCCACCAGACTCTTGATTGCATTCAGTTGCGCGTCATAACCCTCGCTCGGGCTCGGCAACAGAATGCTCTGCGGACCACCGAGGCTCACGCGGTCGTTGGAAAGTTCGCCGTCCAGGCCGCCCATGCCACCGAGTTCCACGTCGCTGCCCAATCCGGCCAGCTCCTTGCCTTTGCCACCGCCGGTGATGTTGTTGAGCACCGGACGCAGCACACCAAACACCAGCACCAGGATGAACAACACACCCAGCACTTGTTTGACGATGTCCCAGAACCATGGCTGGGAGTAGAACGGAATATCGGCAATCACTTCGCCGCGCTCGGCGGAGAACGGCATGTTGATCACGCTGACGCTGTCGCCACGGCTGGCGTCGAAACCGACGGCGTCCTGCACCAGACGGGTGAAGCGCGACAATTCATCGGCGCTCCACGGCGCGCGGGTGATTTCCCCGTTGGCCGCATTGACCTTGACCTGATCGTCGACCACCACCGACACCGACAGGCGATTCAGACGACCCTGCTGCTGTTTGGTGTGGCTGATGGAGCGATCGAGTTCGAAGTTCTTGGTGGATTGTTGACGTTTGTCAGCCGGGTACGGTGCGAGCATCGGCTGGCCGGTGGCCGGGTCCATGATCTGCTGACCGTTGGCGTCAACCAATGGTTGACCTGGCTGGATCATGCCTGCCGCAGTGGCAGCACCACCGGTGGTTTGCGGCGCCGAAGCCGGCGACGGTGGCTGGTTGCTCAGCGCCCCCGGCACACCTTGCGGGCCGTTGCTGGCGGTACGCTGCTCGTTGACCGACTGCTCGCTGCGCAACGCCGGTTGATCCGGGTTGAACTGTTCGGCAGTGGATTCGACGGCGTTGAAATCGATATCGGCCGAGACTTCGGCCTTGTAGCGGTCGTTGCCCAGTACCGGTTGCAGAATGTTGTGCACGCGCTGGGTGAGCATGCTTTCCATGCGGCGGCTGTAATCGAACTGCTTGCCGGCCATGGTCATTTCGGAGTTTTCAGCCTGATCAGAGAGCAGATTGCCTTTCTGGTCAACGACAGTGATCTGCGATTTGCTCAGCTCGGGAACGGAAGTCGCCACCAGGTTGATGATCGCCACCACCTGACCTGGCTCCAGCGAACGACCGGAGTACAGTTCAACCAGAACCGATGCACTCGGCTTGCGCTCATCACGCACGAACACCGAACTCTTCGGAATCGCCAGATGCACGCGAGCACCCTTGACGTTGTTCAGGCTGGAAATGGTGCGCGCCAGCTCACCTTCCAGACCGCGACGATAACGGGTCGCTTCCATGAACTGGCTGGTGCCCAGCCCCTGTTCCTTGTCGAGGATCTCGAAACCGATATTGCCGTCGCTGGGAGTGACACCAGCGGCAGCGAGTTTCATCCGCGCACGGGACAGGTCATCGGCCTTGACCAGCAAGGCGCCGGAATTCGGTTCGACGGTATAAGGGATGTCGGCGGAGGCCAGAGTGTCCATGACCTGTTTGGCGTCCATGCCGGCAAGGCTGCCGTACAACGGACGGTAATCCGGCTGCTGCGACCACAACACCACGGCAAAGCCAATCGCCACACTCGCAGCCAGGCCGACCAACAGGCCTACCTGACGCAGCATGGTCATCTCGGAGAGGTTTTCCAGGAAGGACAGACCGAACAGCGGCGGTTTGCCGTCTATCGGGGTGGCCTTGGCCGGAACGTTATCGGCGACTGCTTCTGCCATGACTCAATCTCGTCCTTAAACCGGCATCTGCATGATGTCTTGATAAGCCTGAACCAGTTTGTTGCGTACCTGGGTCAGAGCCTGGAACGACACGCTGGCTTTTTGCGAAGCGATCATCACGTCCGTCAGATCTACGCCGCTTTTACCGATTTCAAAAGCGTTAGCCAACTGATTCGACGCCTGCTGGGTATCGCTGACTTTGTTGATCGCCTGACCGAGCATGTCGGAAAAGCTGCTGCCAGCCAGTTCAGGGACAGCGACTGTCGATTTCGGCGCAGACATGGCATCCATTTTCATGGCCTTCATGTCCATCATCAACCGATTAAATTCAATACCTTGGCTCATGGTCTACTCTCTTTGGCGGCCCGCAATTTTTTGACACTCACTCGGCGGGTACACAGGTGTTAGCAACAAGGGTGCCAGCTCAGGGGCAGCCTTTTGAGAAAAGCGTTTTCAAAGCGTTGCGGTTCAGATCAAGTGGCAAACAGATAGCCTTCGACATCCATCCCCGCATCGCGCATTTGCGCCAGTTTGTAACGCAAGGTGCGCGGACTGATGCCGAGTTTTTCCGCCGCTTCCTTGCGTCGCCCACGCTCCGTGCGCAGGGTATCGATGATCATCTGAAACTCCCGGCGGCGCAGGTCATCGCCCAAGGCGCCGGCCGAATCCGCGTCGATTTCAACTTCACGAATCACTTGTGGCGCTGGTGCTGCCACGGGCAAAGCGGCGAACGGCACGGCACCGGCCAGACAGAAATCCTGCGGCTGAATCAAACCGCCCTGCTGCAAAATAAGTGCACGCTGAATCGCGTTATCCAGTTCACGTACGTTGCCCGGCCATGGATATCCGGTCAGGCACGCTTGCGCCTCGGGCGAGAGCTTCGCCGCGGCATGCTTCATTTTATTGACGTGCTTGGCCAGTAACCGCTCAGCCAGCGGCAAGATATCGGCAGTGCGCTCGCGAAGTGGACGCCAAGCCAGGGGGAAAACCGACAGGCGGTAGAAAAGATCCTCACGGAATCGCCCCGCCGCCACCTCACCTGCCAGATCGCGGTTAGTGGTGGCCACCACCCGGATATCCAGGCTGATCGGCTTGCGCGCACCGACCCGCTCGACTTCGCGCTCTTGCAGCACACGCAACAGCTTGGCCTGCAGACCGAGGGGCATCTCGGAGATTTCGTCGAGCAGGATCGTGCCGCCGTCGGCCTGTTCGAACTTGCCGGCCTGCGCCGCAATTGCCCCCGTGAACGAGCCCTTCTCGTGACCGAACAGCGTTGCTTCAAGCATGTTGTCGGGAATCGCGGCGCAATTGATCGCAATAAACGGTTGATTGGCGCGGTGGGATTGCTGGTGAATGTAGCGCGCCAGCACCTCTTTGCCAGTACCAGACTCGCCGGAGATCAACACAGTTGAATCGCTGCGCGCGACCCGCGCGGCCAGTTCGAGCAACTGAGCACTGGCCGGTTCGACAGCAATTGGACCGTCGATGTCGCTGGTACCGAGGTTGCCCAGCGCATGTCGCGCCACCAGATCGAGTAACGCCTTAGGCTCAAACGGCTTGACCAGATAATCCGCGGCGCCCTGGCGCATCGCATCGACGGCACGCTCCACGGCGCCATGCGCCGTCATCAGCAACACCGGCAATTGCGGCTGGCGGGCGCGCAGCAGCGAAAGCAATTGATGACCGTCCATGCCTGGCATGTTGACGTCACTGACCACCAGACTGAACGCTTCGCGCGCCACCGCCGTCAACGCCTCTTCAGCGCTGCCGACCGCGTGGTAATCATGACCGGCCAACAGCAGTGTATCGGCCAGCGCCTCACGCAACGAACGGTCATCCTCGACCAGCAGAACCTTGATACCCATGATGCTCACTCAGCTCCCTGTACAGCGGAAAACAGCGGCAGGATCACCTGCGCGCACGTGCCGCGCCCGACACGCGAACGCAGCTGCAATTCTCCCTGATGCGCCCGGGCCACAGCCTTGACCACGGTCAGACCGAGGCCTGTGCCGGTAACTTTGGTGGTAAAAAACGGTTCGCCGAGGCGCTCCAGCACCGACGGCTCGATCCCGCTGCCGCTGTCGCTGATGCACAACCGCAGCGTGTTATCGCGGGTGTAGCAATGCACTTTCAAGCGCACAACAGCGGCGCTGGCCTGGATCGCGTTTTCGATCAGATTCAAAAGGGCCCCGACCAGCGTGTCGCGATTGCACAGCAACTCGCCAACATGACTGTCGCACTGCCAGCGAATGGGCAAATCCTGCACATGGGTCAACGCGGCCGCTTGCAACGATTGCATCAAGGCATTGGGCGTGAGGCGGTCAGTCAGCGGCAATTCACCGCGAGCGAACACCAGCATGTCGCGCACCTGATGCTCCAGCTCATGCAGACGCTCTTTCAGACGCCCGGCAAAACGCTGCTGGGTGGCGACCGGCAACTCCTGCTCGGTCAAATGGCTGGCATAGAGCAATGCAGCCGACAGCGGCGTGCGGATCTGGTGAGCCAGCGAGGCCACCATGCGCCCCAGCGATGACAAGCGCTCGTGGCGCGCCAGTTGATCCTGCAGGTGACGGGTTTCGGTCAGGTCGTTGAGCAGCACCAATTGCCCCGGCTCGGCATCCAGCGAGCGCGTGGCAATCGACAGGCGCCGACCGTTTTTCAGAGAGATTTCGTGACCGTCGTCTTCACGCGGGGCGAAGCAACGCGCGATGACATGGCGCCACAGCTCGCCTTCCAGTGGCAAACCGAGCAACTCGATGGCCGCCGGGTTGGCTTCGACCACAATGCCGTGACCATCGATCACGATGACGCCGCCGGGCAATAGATCCAGAAGGTTTTGCAGACGATTGGCCAGACGCTCTTTTTCCGCCAGCTCCTGCATGCGCTGAGCGCTGACCACGGCCAGCTCACCCTTGAGCTCGGTGACCCGCGCTTCAAGCATGCTGTAGGAGTCAGTCAACTGACTGGACATCTGACTGAACAGCGCGAAGGCCTGCTCAAGACCCTGCCGGCTTGCCTGCTCTACGGAGGGCGGTTGCCCCTCGGGACTGGAGGCAGAAGACATCTGGGCGGCTTGGGGCATTGTGATCTCTCGCTTTGCTGACCGTCAGTGAAACGGAACGTTGCGAGGGATGTAGCAATACCCGTGCCTAAAAAAAACTGCTTATAAATGAAGAGGTTGAAAAACAGGCGTCAATCATCCGCCTGTTCGTCTCCATCGCGCCGGCTCATACCGTATTTGCGCATCTTTTCCACCAGCGTGGTACGCCGAATGCGCAGGCGCTCGGCAGCCCGTGCCACGATGCCATTGGCGTCGTCGAGCGCCTGCTGGATCAGGCCCTGCTCGAGACCACCGAGGTAGTCCTTCAGGTCCAGGCCTTCTGGGGGCAGCATGGCGTTTGCGGTGAAGTCTGGCGTATGGCCGTTGATTGCCACGCGCTCTTCGAGATCGCTGCGCAAGCTGTCGACCATTTGCTCGTCTTCATCATCGACGTAGCGGAATTTTTTCGGCAATTCGACCACACCAATCACCCCGTACGGATGCATGATCGCCATGCGCTCCACCAGGTTGGCCAGCTCACGGACGTTGCCCGGCCAGGCGTGACGGCACAGCGACATGATCGCCGCCGAGTTGAAACGGATCGAACCGCGCTTTTCGTGCTCCATGCGCGATATCAGTTCGTTCATCAGCAGCGGAATGTCTTCGACACGCTCGCGCAACGGCGCCATCTCGATCGGGAATACGTTCAGGCGATAGTAGAGGTCTTCGCGGAAGGTACCGATCTCGATCATGCTTTCGAGGTTCTTGTGGGTCGCGGCGATGATGCGCACGTCAACGCTCTGGGTCTTGTTGCTGCCCACGCGTTCAAACGTACGCTCTTGCAACACGCGCAGCAGCTTGACCTGCATCGGCAGCGGCATGTCGCCGATTTCGTCGAGGAACAACGTACCGCCATTGGCCAGTTCGAAACGGCCGGCACGGCTGGTGATGGCACCTGTGAAGGCGCCCTTCTCGTGACCGAACAGTTCGCTTTCCAGCAACTCTGCCGGGATCGCCCCGCAGTTGACCGGTACGAACGGCGCGTCGCGACGCTTGGAATGGTAATGCAGGTTACGCGCTACCACCTCCTTGCCGGTGCCGGACTCGCCGAGGATCAGCACGCTGGCGTCGGTGTCGGCCACTTGCTGCATCATCTGACGCACGTGCTGGATCGCACGGCTGGTGCCGACGAGACTGCGGAACAGATTGGGTTCTCGATGACGACCGCGCTCGCGGGCCTGGTCATACATTTCGCGATAGACCTGGGCGCGGTGCAGCGAATCAAGCAACTTGCTGTAGCTCGGCGGCATTTCGAGGGTCGAAAGCACGCGGCGACGCTGGTCTTCAGGCAAGTCGACGGAAGAATTATCGCCCATCAGCAAAACCGGAAGGAACTCATCCCAGGTTGCGAGTGTCTTTAGCAAGCCAAAAAGCGCACCAGGAGCATTGACCGTCCCGATCAGTACGCAAATGACCTCACGACTAGACGACAAAGAGCCGACCGCCTGCTGCCAGTCATGGCTGCCGCAGGGTAAATTTTCTTCGCCGAGAAAATTCAAGATCACCGCCAGGTCGCGGCGGCGAACGCTATCGTCATCAATCAGCAGAATTTTGGTTTCACGCCACATGCAATAGCAACTTCCCTAGTCAACTCAATGCCCAAAATAAGGGGCAAGCGAGACGCTTGCAGGACACCATGTGCCTGTAGACGCCTGAAATCTGAAAACAGCCACTAGTTAAGTCAAAAAACCGTGCACAGTCAAATTTATGGCGCACATGTTTGGATTAACCGGGGATTAATTAACCAAACAGATGGTAAACCTTTGCTGCGTTTTGCGCTTGGGTGATCTGCGACATCTCTTCGACAATCGCCTTACGCTCTCCCGTCGCCGCTTCCAGTAACTGCTTGTAAACCCCTAGCAACTCCTCAAGGTTGTCGCGCAACGCCACCTCGTCCACCGAAGCTTCACTCAAGACGTCTTCCATGCAGGAACGGCAGGCCAGATCCAGCTCGCCAATAGCTTCCCAGTTACGCTCGGCCAGAGCACCGGACAGAGCCTCGCGGGTTTCTTCGATTCGCTGCAATACAAGACTCATGGTGATCTCCTTAAAACTGTGGAGCCGGCGTGCCGATGGCATCCCAGCCGTCCTTGACCGTGCGCAACAGGTCAGCGACTTCGTCGAGGATCTTTGCGTCGGTCTTGGCGTTGGCTTCAGTCAGACGCTTCATCATGTATTCGTAAAGATTGGCCAACTCGCCAACCTGCTCCGACTGATTGTCCAGATCAAGCCCCTCGAGCAGACCACCAATGATGCCGATGGCCTTGCCAATCAGAACACCTTTGTTCGGGATGTCCTTGCGCTCCATAGCGCCTTTGGCTTGGGCAATACGATCAAGACCACCTTCCATCAGCATCTGGACCAGACGGTGCGGACTGGCTTCGGAAGTCTGCGCCTGGGCGCCAATCTTCTGGTATTGGCGAAGGGCTAACATCGGATTCATGTTCTACCTCATCAAATTTCTATGGTACGCATATCAAGGGTATCGACGATGCGTCAAAAAACTTTAGATTCAAATGCAAAAAGCCCGGAGCGTGAAAAAACGCTGCCGGGCTTTTGGCGTTTCAGACGTTAGCCTTTCTGCTGAGCGGTCAACGCCTCGAACATCGAAGTGATGTTGCTGGCGGTGGCCTTCAGTTTGCCGACCAAGGTGTCCATGTCGTTGTACTTTTTGGTCAGTACATCGGTCAGGGTTGCGATGCGACGATCGAGTGCTTCCTGATCATTGCTCAGACGTCTCTTGGTTGCATCCAGCGCCTTGCTGCGCGCATCGAGAATAGAGTCCTGAATCTTGCCATTGACTGTCTTGGATTCAGTGAACGGCTTGATCGCATTATTCATGCGCTCCAGCAGCCCGCCGGTGCCGGTGAACAGGGTCTGCACTTCGCCACCGAGCTTCTTGTCGTTCATCGCGGCAGTGAACTTGGTGCTGTCGAAGTTCAACGCACCGGTCTTCTGATCGGTGGTAATCCCCAATTGCGAAAGCACAGTCAACTTATCGCCGGAGCCCGTCTGGGACAAAGGTTCACGCAGGGCATTAAGAATCGACCGCGGCAGCGGGTCACCAGTCAGAGCCGCTGCAACGGTGAGCTTGCCGTCATCATCCAGCGACGGTTTGGTCAGCGAAGTCACTGCGTTGGCAACAGCGTTGTAGGCATCGACAAATTTCTGGATCGACGCCTTCAGCCCATCGTTGTTGGAGGCAACAGTGACCGTCGACTTACCGATTGCCGCCAGGTTCAGGGTCAGCCCGGAAATCGCGGTATCGTTGGTATTGGAACTGCTGGTGATTTTCAGACCATCGACGGTGAATTCCGCGTCCTGGGCCAGATCACCGATGGCACCCGACGATGAAGCGGTCGGGGTGGCATCCATTTTCGTTGTACCGTCGATCTCGAGACCGGCAATACCACTGGCAGAAATGTCGGAACCTACGCCCGTCGTGGTAGAGCCAAGCACCAGTCGAGACCCGAAGCTGTCGGTCACGATGTTGGCACTCAAACCCTTGGATTGATATTGGGTGTTGATCGAGTCACGTACCGATTGCAGGGTTGCTCCCGCCGCGACGGTCACAGGATAGCTTTTGCCATTCTGGGTGATAGTCAGAGTGCCGGTAGGTATCGAACTGGTATTACCACCAGGAAACGCCGCAGAAGCGACCTTCGAAGACGTAGCGAGCTTTGTGACATCCAAAACATAATTGCCGGAAACGGCATAGTTGCTCGAGGTGGCAGACAGCACTTTTGTGTCGGAGGACGTTGCCGCAAAACCGGTGAACTGCGGGCTGGTGGTGCTGCCCAGATCAGTCAGGGTTTTCTGGAACGTCGCCAGCAGCGACTTCAAAGTACCAATACCGGAAATGCTCGCCGTGTTGGTGGCGGTTCCACGGTCGATCTGACCTTGCTTGGCCGCTTTGTCAGCGTTCACCAAGGCTTTGACGATAGCACCGGTATCAAGGCCTGAGCCTAAACCCGTGCCCGGTAGAATTGGACTTGCCATGTGGAACTCCCTTCAGTGTGTCGCCGGTCTTTTGACCACTACAACGCCCAAAAGAACATAGCAACAAAATTCGTGCCAGCTGTCAGACTTTAGCGCTGAACAACAGGCTGCTTGCATCATTCAAACTGTTTGCCAGTTTCAGCACTTCTTCGTTGGGGATCTGGCGGATCACCTCACCGGATTCGCTGGCAATCACTTTGACCACTACTTTGCCTGAAGGCTCATCAATCGAAAACTCCAGGTTGCGCTTGACCGACTGCACAAACTTCTCGATCTCCTGAACAGCCATCTTCAGTTTTTCCGGATCGGTCTTATCGTTTTTACTTTCTTCCTTGACAGCAGCTACCGGAGCAACCACAGGGCGAGGCTTTTCTGCAGGCTTTTCGGCAACCGTCGTCGCCTGCTTGGCCGCAGGATAAGACAAGTTCAGCTTGGCGCTCATATCCATGTCCATCACCTCTTAAAAAATTAAAAAGCGAGAGAGCGCGACAAGCGCACTCCCCCGCCAAAACTCATCAGCTATTACTGAAGCAGTTTCAGTACAGCGGATGGCAGTTGGTTGGCCTGGGCCAGAACTGCGGTGGAAGCTTGTTGCAGAGTCTGTTGCTTGGTCAGCTGTGCAGTTTCAGCAGCGAAGTCGGTATCTTGTACGCGACCCAGTGCAGCACTGGCGTTTTCGTTGATGTTCTGCAGGTTGGAGATGGTGCTGGTCAGACGGTTCTGGGCAGCACCCAGGTCTGCACGGCTGGAGTTGATCTTGGCCAGAGCGGCGTCGATTTTGGTCAGCGCGTTGTTCATCGAAGCTTCAGCGGTAGCGGAGTCGTTACCGGTGATTTGTACGGTAGCCGAGTCAACCGACAGGGTAGCTGCGTCGAAGCCGCTGTCCAGGGTCAGGGTGATCTGGTTGGTAGCGCCAGTGTTGGAACCCACCTGGAAGGTCATGGTGCCAGCGGTGCCGTCGATCAGGTTCTTACCGTTCAAGTTGGTCGACTTGGCGATACGGGTCAGTTCGTCGGACATCGAAGCGAACTCTTTGTTCAGAGCAGCGCGGTCAGCGGTGCCGTTCGAGTCGTTTCGGGATTGAACAGCCAGTTCACGCATACGCTGCAGAATGTTGGTCGATTCTTGCATCGCGCCTTCAGCGGTCTGAGCGATCGAGATACCGTCGTTGGCGTTTTTGATCGCCATGGTCTGACCACGGATCTGCGAAGTCATACGGGTAGCGATTTGCAGGCCGGCGGCGTCGTCTTTAGCGCTGTTGATTTTCAGGCCGGAGGACAGACGGGTCATCGAAGTCGACAGAGCGTCGGAAGCACGGTTCAGGTTTTTCTGAACGTTCAACGATGTGACGTTAGTGTTTACTGTTAAAGCCATGACGAATTCCTCGTTGGTTGGGTACTGCGGCTTCCGGCCCTGGCAACCGCCGGGTATGGCCTAGAGAACCTTCGTAATAGTTATCGTCGGGATTGCAACTTGCTTTAGGGGATTTTCGAAAAAATTTGCCATCAGTCGGCCATCCCTCGTAAATCAAGGGGTTGGCGAGCGCCAGCAAACGAAAAAATGGCGTCAGGAATACGCCGACCACTGAAGAACGAGAACTCGTCACGACCGGCACACAGGGGAGTTGTTTAAAAGGACAGACTATCGGCGATCAACTGAACGAGTTCGTATTCAAGATAATCGGCCAGCGCCAACCAGTTTTGCGCTTCCTGACACTCAAGCATCAGGCCAAGGATTTGCAGCCACTGCTGCTGACTTTGCCCTGATGCCATATCGAAGCAAGGCTGCAATGCGCCAGCCAGATCAATCATCGCCAACCCTGCCTCCACATCACGACCAAGACGAAACATCGCCGCGCACTGCTGCGCCTGAGTGATAAACGCTTGCGTCATACCGCCCACTCCGAATGAAACGCCGTCCCGGCGATCATCGCCCCTGCCCGACTGGTGTTGTAGAAACGCACTTGCGGATGCCCGGCGATGAAGCGCTCCAGCTCGCACAGATAGCTGCGAAAGTTGAGCTGCGTTTTGATTCGCTGCCCGTGGCCATCGAGCACCCAGTGTTTGGCTGCGACCCGTTGCGGCCCCAGATCACCGTCGCTCCAGCCGGCATGAGTCTTGTCGCCAGGAAAGGCAAAGTCGGCGCCGAACAATGTGATCTGTGCAGCGCCCATCTTCACCGCCAGATCCACAGCAGGATGGATCACACTGCCACCGACATACAGTTCGCCGCGTGGCATTTGCTGACGAATCACTTGATAGATCGGACTGGCCGAATAAGCGGCGTAGCGCGGCCCTTGCCAGTCCTTGAGCACCTGTGGTTCGACCATAGGCATGTAGGCCAGCGTTATTGATGCACTGTCCATCGGCGGCAGATGCCGAGCCGAAATGCGCTGATCGATGGTGACCACAATGTCAGGACGAATGCCGTGCTGCAGCAATGGGCGATACGCCGTATCGACACAAATGAACAACGGCCGCTCGGCTTGCGCGCGAATGGCTCGCAGGCGCTCGAAGTGCAGTTCAAGACTCGGCCCGGTGGCGATCACGAACACATCGCGCCCAACGTGCGATCCAAACAACTCAGCCACATCACCATCGCCTTCCAGCAACGCCTTGCTGGCTTGTAGGCGCTCGACGATTTCCGGCGACTGCGGATCGAACTCACGATTATTGAAAGCCAGATGGGTTTCGCTGATCAGCCGATCACGGATTTTGGCGCTGTAGTCATCGGCCAATACCAACTCCGATGGCAACGCGAAAAACGGCAGACAGATCTCGGCAAGATCACCGGCGTAATGCAATTCAACGCGCGAATCATTGAGCCACGGTTGTTGGTCGAGCAACTGTAGAACCAGCGCAAATACGGCGCCGTTGAGAATGTGTACGTGCAATTGCTTGAGTTGCGCACGCTTCAACAACTCCAATTGCAGATCACCCAAACCGGCGCCATAAACGTGCAGCACCCGACTCTCACTCGCCAGGCTCGCGGCCTGGACTTGCGCCTCACGCGCACGGTCATGGCGACTGGTCAGTTGAATGCCGTTGATACTCAACGTCGAACCCAGCCCCTCCACCAGTTCAGCTTGCAGCGATGACGGATCTTGCGCCATCAGACGGGCTGCCACCAAAGGCCAGCGGCGCTGGATGACGTCGGCATTCGACTGAAAGAACTCGCTCATGGCGCCTCTTGAACATTCGGGCAAAAAAATAGCGCTCAAGGTTACACCTTGAGCGCTATTTTTGGCTGCGCTTTATTGTTCAGGGACGATAGAGGATCGCCGAACCCCAAGACAAACCAACGCCAAAACCACTGATCGCAACGCGACTCCAGTCAGAATCGAGTACGTGTTTTTCCAGCAACAGCGGAACACTCGACGACACGGTATTGCCGGTCTCGACCATGTCCTTGATGAACTTCTCCGGCTCGCCTTCGAAGCGCCGCGCCACGGCATCAACAATCGCCGCGCTGCCCTGGTGAATGCAGAACGCGTCAATGTCATCAGCCTTGAGGCCCGAATCGTCAAGCAACTCATGCAAGTGCGCCGGGACTTTTAGCAGCGCGAAGTTGAACACCTGACGACCGTTCATGAAAAACACACCATTGCTGACCTTCAGGTGCGGAGCGCCAGAACCGTCGGTGCCGAACTTGGCTTTACCCAGCGCCCAGGTCGGATCGTCGCCCATCCAGGTCGCGGTGGCGGCATCGCCGAAGAGCATGGTGGTGTTGCGATCTTCCGGATCAACGATCTTCGAGTACGGGTCAGCGGTGATCAACAGACCGTTTTTCAAACCCGCGGCTTCCATGAAGCCCTTGATCGCGTAAATGCCATAGACGTAACCAGAGCAGCCCAACGAGATATCGAACGCCGCAACATGGGTTGGCAGACCGAGTTTGTCCTGCACGATCGCAGCAGTGTGCGGCAGGCCTTCTTCGTCACCGTTCTGGGTAACAACGATCAGCGCATCAATAGATTCACGCTTGAGTTCAGGGTTGTTGGCAAACAGCGCATTGGCCGCTTCCACGCACAGATCGGAGGTTTCTTGTTCAGCGTCTTTACGCGGCAGAAACGCCGAGCCGATCTTGCCGAGAATGAATTCTTCATCCTTCTCGAATTTTGCACCTTGTGCGTAATTGTCCACGCCGGCTACAGGAACGTAGCTCGCAATGCTTTTTATGCCAATCATTACGGCTTCCCAATATAAAACAACCCAAAACCACCGCTCGCAAGGATTCGAGGGGCGCCGACAAACAGAAAATGGCTGCCACAACGGGCAACCATGGGGGAGCGCAAAGGGCTATCACTGGAACCGAAAACGGGCCAGGCGCCATCTCCCCGATCAATACAATACAGTGAAGATGCGCGTTATGACTCGCAGGTCACGCTATTTTGCCGAATCGGATGCAGATCGGGTTATTCGACCAACGACCAATCCAGCGGCGTACCACGTTTGATCGGTGCGCGAGCGCGGCGCCCGAGGACAGCATCGACGTGCTTGGGCGGCAGACCGAGGCCGGGGCGAATGGCACGCAGATTGTCCCCTGTGAAGGGTTCACCAGCAGCCATGTCGGCCGTCACATACAGCGAACGGCGGTAGACCAGCGACTTGCGCTCGGCTTCGGTCGCGCCGTACTGCACCTGCCCCAAGGCCTGCCAGGCACGCTCGGTCTCGAGCACCAGACTGGCCATTTCCGCGGGCTCCAGCGAGAAACTGGCATCCACCCCACCCGCCGAACGGTCGAGAGTGAAGTGTTTTTCCACAACCGTCGCACCGAGTGCTACGGCCGCCACTGACACACCGACACCCATCGAATGGTCGGACAGCCCCACTTCACAACCAAACAGTTCACGCAGATGCGCGATGGTGCGCACGTTGCTGTTGAGCGGTGTCGCCGGGTAAGTGCTGGTGCACTTGAGCAATACCAGATCCTTGCAACCGGCCTCGCGGGCGGCGCGCACGGTGTCATCCAGCTCAGCGATGCTGGCCATGCCGGTGGAGATGATCAATGGCTTGCCGGTCGCGGCGACACGGCGAATCAGCGGCAAATCGGTGTTTTCGAAACTGGCGATCTTGTAGGCCGGCACATCAAGGCTTTCGAGAAAATCCACTGCCGTGTCATCGAACGGTGTCGAGAACGCGAGCATCCCCAATTCTTTGGCCCGTGCAAAAATCGGCGCATGCCATTCCCAAGGTGTGTGGGCCTTTTCATACAAGTCGTAAAGCGAGGTACCCGCCCACAGACTGCAGGGATCCTTGATGAAGAACTCGCCCTCGGCCAAATCCAGGGTCATGGTTTCAGCGGTGTAGGTTTGCAGCTTCAAGGCGTGCGCGCCGGCCTTGGCGGCGGCCTCAACGATTTGCAGCGCTACGTCCAGCGACTGGTTATGGTTGCCGCTCATCTCGGCAATGATGAACGGTGGCGCGTCGGCGCCGATCAGGCGGTCGCCAATCTTGAAACTAGGCATGCGGGTGATCCTTCAAAACACGGGTGAAGGCGCAGGCACTTTGCGTGAACCCGGCCTCACGAAATACATTCAACGAGGGGCGATTATCCGACAGCACCTGGGCAGTGATCGCCGTCATTGACGGCCAGTAATCGCTGACGAACGATTCGCCGCGAGCCAGCAGCGCCCTGCCCCATCCGAGACCGAGACGGCCCTCGAACAGATAAATCGACACTTCAGCTTCGAGCCCGCGCAAGTCATAGCGCAAGACACCCACCGGGCCATCATCGGCCTCGGCAATCAGCAGCAGACGCTGCGTGTTGCGCAAGCTTGCACTCAACCAGTTCAAGTGCTGCGCCCAGTCGATCACACCCTGTTCTTTCGACCAGCGCCGCACGGCCTCAGCATTGCGCCCCTCGAACAACAACTGCGCATCATCCGCCCTTGCCAGGCGCACATTGAGCACCGCGCCAGCCAGCGCCGCCGCGACGCGAAGCGCACCGCGACCATCGACCAGTTGCCGCGAACGCTCGGCGAGGCTTTGGCGCAAATAAACATTCTCGGTGACAAAACCTATGGCCTGACGCAGTTGCTCGACAGTGACCTGCTCGCGAGCGCCCATGAATACATGCGCACCCGCCGCCGCCATCACTTCGCCGTTGGCCTGCTGGTTATTCGACACGGCGATACAGATCGTCGGCAGCCCCATCGCCGCGCGCTCCCAACTGGTCCCCCCTCCCGCGCCGATAAACAGATCAGCCTCAGTCATGCGCTGATAAAAATCGCTGACAAAACTGTGCAAGTGCCAGTTCGGGCGTGTTTCGGCCATGGCTTGCATGTGTGCCAAGGCCGGGTTGTCAGCGCCGGCGACAAAGTCCACTTGCAGCTCAGCAAAGTCCGCTAGCGCCTGCATGGCGTGATGGGTCTGCCTCGCTGCGTCGAACCCACCGAAATTGACCAACACCCGCCGGGCCTTGGGTTTGATCTCGATGGCCGCGCAGTTGAACTCCTCACGCAACATGGCATAGCGCGGCCCGAGTAACGTACGGCAACCGGCAGGCAACAACGGCGCGTAGTTTTCGCTGAGACCGGACAGATTCTGATTGAGCAGCAGATCAACGCTGTAACGCCGAGAGGCCAGATCGTCCACGGCTGCAATCCGCGGAGCCCAGCGCCGGGCAGCGGTTTGCCAGTGATGATCGAGGCCGTAATGGTCGGCGATGACCCAGTCGAAGCCAGCGTGCCCCTCAAGCAATCCGGCGAGTGCATCGATGTCAGCCTGCCAAGGCAGCATCGACTCGATGGCCTGCTGCGGATCTTCATCGGGATAGCGTTCAGGCAGCGCGAACGTCTCGAAACCCTCGGCCAGCAAAGCGTCGAGCCGATGCCCCGGCAAACGCCGACAGGCAAATGCGACATGACTGCCCTGCCCACGCAGCACACGAGCCAGCGTCAGGCAGCGGGCAATGTGACCGCTGCCGATGGTGGGCGAAGCGTCAGCACGAATCAGCACTCTCATTGCAGCTCCCCACCGGCCTTGAGCGCGGCGTACAAATACTCGGCACGTTTCCAGTCCTCTGGCGTGTCGATGTCCTGCACCAGATGACTCGGCAAAATCACCGGCAGACTGGCCGGCGAGAACAGCACCTCGCCGCGCAACCACGACTCGCTGCGCCCCCAATAAAACTGGCCGGCATCCTGAAAGGCTTCGGGTAGATCCTGAGAGCGGGTATGGCGAAACTCCGGGTACAACGCCACAAGCGCGCCCTGCTCGTCGAGGGTCAGTGCGCGTTGTATCGGGAAACCAAAACCGGTGACGGAAAAGGCGAAGGACTTGTCCGGATGTTGCTCCAGCAAATCAAACCCCTGTCGCAGATACCGCGCCTGCAACAACGGCGCCGTCGCATAGACGCAACAGGCGTAATCGAAACCCGGTAACTGTTGCAAGGCATGCACGATCACCGCCGCCGTGCCGGTAAAATCGTCGGCAAGATCGGCCGGACGCAGAAACGGCACGTCGGCGCCGTGCGCCCGCGCTACCTCGGCAATTTCCTGGTCATCGGTGCTGACAACCACTCGGTCGAACAACCCCGAACCCAGCGCCGTGCGAATCGAGCGGACGATCATCGGTACGCCATCGAACGGTTTCAGGTTCTTGCGCGGGATGCGCTTGCTGCCGCCACGGGCAGGGATGATCGCCACGCAACTCACGTTGTCTTACTCCTCAAGAACCAGCCGTCGCAGTTGCTCGACCACGTAGTCCTGTTGTTCATCCGTCAGCAGTGGAAACAGCGGCAGGCTGATCGCTTCTGCGTAGTAACGTTCGGCTTCGGGAAAATCTCCCTCGGCAAAACCCAGGTCGCGATAGTACGGCTGCAAGTGCACGGGAATATAGTGCAGATTCACCCCGACCCCGGCCGCGCGCAAACCTTCGAACACCTGACGGTGGCTGAGACTGATGCGATCCGTCTGCAAACGCACGACGTACAGATGCCACGCCGATTGAGCCTCCACCTGAGCGCTGGGCAAGGTCAGCGGCAAATAAGCCAGCAAACGCTCGTAACGTGCCGCCAGTTCACGACGGCGGGCGACAAACTCATCCAGCTTGCCGAGTTGCGACAAGCCCAGCGCCGCTTGCAGATCCGTGATCCGATAATTGAAGCCGAGCTCGATCTGCTGGTAATACCACGGGCCGTGGGCAGGCTCGGTCATTTGCTGCGGATCACGGGTCATGCCGTGGCTGCGCAGGCGCTGCAAGCGCTCTGCCAGTTCCGGGCGATTGGTCAGCACCATGCCGCCCTCGGCACTGGTGATGATCTTCACCGGATGAAAACTGAACACCGTCATCGCCGCGAATTCGCCGCAACCCACCGGGCGCCCGGCATACGAGGCACCGACCGCGTGGGAGGCATCTTCGATCACGGTAAAGTTGTAGCGCTGCGCCAGGTCGGCGATCCGGCGCATGTCGCAGCTTTGCCCGGAGAACGCCACCGCCACCAGCACTTTGGGCAGTTTGCCGTCACGCTCGGCTTGCTCCAGCTTCGCTTCCAGCACAAAAGCATCGAGGTTCCAGGTGAGCGGATCGATGTCCACGAAGTCGACATCGGCGCCACAGTAACGACCGCAGTTGGCCGACGCCAGAAAGGTATTCGGCGTAGTCCACAAGCGGTCGCCGGGGCCAAGCCCCGCCGCCAGACAGGCAATGTGCAGCGCCGCCGTGGCGTTGCACACCGCCACGGCGTAATTGGCCTCGCAACGTTCGGCCATCGCCTGCTCGAAACGCTCGATGGTCGGCCCTTGCGTGAGCCAGTCAGATTTCAGCACCTCGACCACTGCGTCGATATCGGCCTGATCAAGGCTCTGCCGACCGTAGGGGATCATTTCGCAAGCTTCGCGTGCAGGTCAGCGATCTGCCCCACCGAGAGGAAATGCGGGTTGGTGTCGGAGCGGTATTCGAAATCTTCGCTCACCGGCTGACCGCGTTCGCCCAGCTTGTCGACGGCGAAATCGACATCGACGCTGGTGAAGCGGATCGACGGCTCAATGGTGTAGTGATCAGCAAATTCCAGGGTCATCCGCGCATCGTCCAGCGGCACCATCAGTTCGTGCAGCTTCTCGCCCGGACGAATACCGACATTCTTGTGCGGCAGGTGCTCGGCCATGCCCCGCGCCAGATCGACGATGCGGATCGACGGAATCTTCGGCACGAAGACTTCACCGCCGTGCATCCGCGCAAAGCTGTCGAGGACAAACTGCACGCCGTGATCCAGCGTGATCCAGAAACGCGTCATGCGCTCATCGGTGATCGGTAGCTCCTGCGCGCCATCGGCAATCAACTGGCTGAAAAACGGCACCACCGAACCCCGCGAGCCGGCCACGTTGCCGTATCGCACCACGGCAAAACGGGTCTGCTGTTCGCCGGCAATGTTGTTGGCGGCAACGAACAGTTTGTCCGACAGCAGCTTGGTCGCGCCGTACAGGTTGATCGGGCTGGCAGCCTTGTCGGTGGACAGCGCGACAACTTTCTTCACGCCATTGTCGATGGCGGCGGCAATGATGTTTTCCGCACCGTTGACGTTGGTACGAATGCACTCGGTCGGGTTGTATTCCGCTGCCGGCACTTGCTTCAGCGCAGCGGCATGCACGACGTAGTCGATGCCGCGCATGGCCTGACGCAAACGGTCGGCATCGCGCACATCACCGAGAAAGTAACGCATGCACGGCGCGTTGAACGTCTGCTGCATTTCGTATTGCTTGAGTTCATCGCGCGAGAAAACCACCACCCGCTTGGGCTGGTATTGCTCCAGCAAGCGGCGGATGAAGTTGCGACCGAACGAACCGGTGCCGCCGGAGATGAAAATCGATTTACCGTTGAACATGTCTTGAGTCCTGTTTCCCTGAGCGTCTGGCTTAAGCGAGCAACTGCGCCCAGTCGACACTGGAGGCTGCGCCGAGGGTGAAGCCTTTGCCGGTCAGGGAAAGGTTCTGGTTATAGGCGGTGTCATGGGCGAAGCGCGCTTGCCATTTGTCACGCAGTGCAGCGCGCGCCTGGACGTCCTCAGGCAACAACCCCGGATGCAGCAGTTGAGCTTGCGGCGTCCAGACAACCAGATAACCGGCATCAGAGACCTTCAAACACAGATCGACATCGGCAAAAACGTCTGCAAAATGCTCCTCATCCAGACCGCCGACAGCTTCAAATACGGCTTTGCGAATCATCAGGCAGGCGCCCGATACCGCAGAATAGTTCTGTTCGACTTGATGACCGAAGAGGTAGCCCTTGGCTTCTTTTCGCTCATCGACAAATACGGAGCCCAAATCACCGTTCAGCCCCAGTATCAGGCCTGCCTGGGTGGTGACACCGCGACCATCCATAAGCTTGGCACCGACGATGCCGACCTCCGGACGCTGCACCTGGTTGACCAGCGCTTCGAGCCAGTTGGCATTGACCACTTCGGCCTCGGCAGAGAGCAGCACCAGATATTCGCCTTTTGCCTGAGCGCTGGCGAAATTGGTCAAAGCCGAGGCACTCAAACGCTGATCGCTGCGCAATACCCGGAGGCGCTCGCCTTTGCCTTCCAGGCTGGCCAGCCAAGCCACCAACGCTTCGGATTGGCTATGGTTGTCAGCAATCAGGATCTCGTGGCGCTGATAGCGGGTACGCTGCAATACGCTGACCAGCGCTCGCTGCAGTGGTTCGAGGTTATCCTGGCTGTGCAGGATGATTGACACCAGCGGACGAGCCGAATGTTGATAGTCGATCTGCCAGGTTTGCGGCAGTGCCGAACTGACTTGAGCGCGATACCCGCGTGCTGCCAGATGACGGGTCAGCACCTGGCGCTCCTGCACGTTCTCTTCCTCGGCAGGCGCGTTGCAAATCAGTAGCGGTTCGGCCAGATGCGCCAGCCCTCCGAGGCCACCGTCCTCGATCAGGCGCAACAACAGATCGAACTCCAGAGCCTGAGTGTATTCGGGCGTGAAACCCTGCGCCTGAACCAACGCCTGACGGTTGATCAACCAGTGACGCGCCATCAACGACGGCACGCTTTGCAGCAAGTCCAGGTTGACCCCTGGGCGGAACACATCATTCAGAGCCCCCTCGACGTTACGATGCAACTCGTCCATGGCGACAGCGCGCAAGCCTTCAACGCCTTGCAGCTCGAGGCTGGCGCGCAGCAGCCCGCTGGCAGTGAACTGATCGCCAGCCTCGGCCATCAGCATCCAGTCGGCGCCAGACTGCTCAATGATCTGATTGATCTTCGTGACGTAGTTGCTGGTGCTGACTTTGACGAAGTGCACGGTGTCATGCACGGTGGTGGTGGCCGGCAAATCACCAGTGGTGAACACCACCAGATTGAATGCCTTGCAGTGCCCACCGACCAGACTGTCGAACGTGGCTTGAAGCTTGACCATGTCGGCGTCCAGATCCAGCAACAGAATGCCGAAACGTGGACCTGCGCCCTGCTGACCAAGGGACTGGGTGATCGCGGCGAGCTCTTGCGGCTGCGGATTACGCGCTTCGAGCCATTGCAGCAGTTGGCCGGATGGCATCTTTTCGAACAGTTGACGATCGTCCTGCCCCGGCACGCTATCCAGACGTTGCATCCAGGCTTGCAGCTTCGCAAGCTCCTCGGGTTCGTCCGCGTCCTTGAGCGACTCGACGAGGCGCCTGACGACAGTACGGTTGAACGCATTGAGGCTCAGCGCTTCCCACAGACGGGCGCGCAAGGTGCGCTCGTTATCGTTGGGATGGACCCGCAGCAGCTCATGCTGCTTGAGCAAAATCCCTTCGAGCAATTGCAGTTGCAGCTTGCCGGCCGGCATCGCGTGCAGGAGAAATTCGAACTCGGTCAACAAGTCGAACACCGGTTTGTTGTAGAACGGCATTTCGACGAACTGCTCCGGGCCGAACATACGCACGGGCACCTCTGCGGCTTCACGCCAGAACGAGCGAATAATCAGCGTTCCCTTGAGCGTACGCCCTGCGACCAGGCACTCCGCCATCGTTGCGAAACTGTCCAGAGCAATCTGCTTGATTTCGGCGGCAGGCTTGTCGCTGAGCGGTGTCGGGATGGAGGCAAGGAACTGGGCAAACTGTTCGCGCTCTGCGACGGTTTTTGCATCTTTGTACGTCAGCACAGTCAACACGTTGGTGTTGTGCTCAGAGGCGCCGTAATTCAACTCGCGCACGGCATACGGAATCGGCAGGATACGTGCCTTGGCACAGGACAGAAGATAGAAGGTATGGCCGATTTCCTGCCATTCGAAACCCGTGCCCGGCGGCAGCAGGCCATACCATTTTTGCAGCAGATCGGTACGCGTGACGGCGTAGAACGGCGGCAGAAAATTATCCATGAACTGCAACACACGATCTTCGGCGTTCTCGCTGTTGTAGTCTTCGTGGACCTTGCTTTCACGCCGGAAGTAATTCACTTCCGTGTCGCGGGTCAGGTACATGATCCCGTAACCGTGGCACAAGCCGTAATCGGGATTGGCATGCAGGAAGTTCACCGACTCGGTCAGCGCTGCGTGCAGCAGGAAATCATCATCGGCGGCGAACACCATGTATGGCGTGGTCACCTGCTGCACGCCCCAGGTCAGCTTGTCCTGCAAGCCTTTGTAGGTGTACTGAGGCAAATGACGATAGTCGGCAAATGGAAAATCGTTCTCGATGTTTTCATCACGCTGGGTGGACGAATCGAGAACCAGCACCTTGGCCGGGTAAGTGCTGTAGTAGTGCAAGGTGCGTCGCAGGAACGCACTGCGGTTGTGGGTGATGATCACCACCGTGAACAGCTCGTTCAGCGGTGTCACGTTGGTTTGAGTACTGCTTTGAACCTGCATTTTCCTATCCCCACAACCGGCCAGTCGCCTGACGCCTGAAACTGTTTTTGATTAACGAACGCGACGCAGATAGCCGTCCGGCGCCACAGTGATCAGCAGCTTGTTTTGCATCTGCTGGTCAATCTCGAAATCCTTGTTCTCTTCCAGGTATTTCCATACTGCGGTTTTCGGGTTGTCGCCCGGCCCCCATGGACGATCCGGGAAGAAATCGGCCGGCATGTCTTCAACCACGGTGTCCATCACCACGCAGTAGCTGTCCACAGAAACCAGTGGTGCGTAAAGGCGCAGCTCCTCGAGGACGTGGTCGTGGGTGTGGTTGGAGTCGAGCACCAGAATGACTTTCTTGCCCTGAGCGATGGCACGGACTTTTTCCGCCGTCGCCAGATCAATGCTCGAACCTTCGATCATTTTGATGCGCTTGGCCATCGGGTGGCTTTCGATGGCCTCACGGTTGTGCGGACGGATGTCGAGGTCGATGCCCAGGACTTCGCCGTGGCCTTGCAGCTCCAGCAACGAGGCGTAGTAGATGATCGAACCACCATGGGCGATACCACACTCGATGACCAGATCCGGCTTGACCTGCCAGATGATCTCCTGCATTGCCATCATGTCCTGAGGCAACTGGATGATCGGGCGGCCCATCCACGAGAAGTGGTAGCTGTACTTGTGACGAGCCGATTCGTTGAAAAAGTCGCGGGCCAGTGCTACGACTTTCTGGTCATCACCCTGGCGGGCGATCTCTTCCTGACATTCGGCTTCGAAGGCTTTATGGATGCTGTTGTCGGTCATTTGAAAATTCTCAAGGTTCACTGAAACGAAGCGCTGTCGACGGCGTGATAGACATAACGTCCACCGGTCATCCGCTTGATCTCTTCGAGGTAATTGGAGTTCATCACAAACAGGTTGGCGCCTTCGGGCAAGGCGTCCATGGCTTCCTGCGGAGAGGACACCCGCGCACCACTGAGCGGCAGATAACGCCCTTGTTTGGCTGGATTGATGTCGACGACGCGATCGACCGCCACGCCGGCGCGCTGCAAGGCCAGCGAATAGATTACGCCCTTGGACGACGCGCCCCAGATCGCCGAACCCTGTGCGGGCGCGGCCTGAATGATTTGCACGGCGCGCTTGAGGCTGGCGGTGAAGGTGTTCGACAGCGTCAGTAACTGCGGCGCCTCGGCCGGCGCGCGGCGCAACGTCGAAAGGTCGGCGACGATGTACAGGTATTGGCCGCCAAACAGATGACCAGCCTCGTGTACGATCCCGAACATCGCGCTCAAGTCTGCAAGACGGAAGTAATTGACGTGCTCATAGAACACGTCGAACCAGGCATTGTGCTCGACGATCCAATCGAAGCACGGCACTTCGATGTAGATCTGCCCGCCCTGATTGGCCGCCGCCATTTCCGCCAGAAACGCTACCGGGTCCTGGATGTGTTCCAGCACGTGGCGCAACACGATCGCATCAGCCGACAGGCCAAGATCGCGGGTGAACGGTGCTTTGATCACATCGGCGTTGTCACCCTCGTAGGAAGGATCGATGCCGGTAATCGCATAACCCTGGCCGCGGAGCATTTCAAGGAAGTAGCCTTTGCCGCAGCCTACTTCAATCAGGTTCTGGCCCTTGAAGTGACGTTCCAGGATCGCTTCGACAGCGTTCAAGTGCTGCCGGAACTGCACTGAATGCGCCTGTTCGTTTTGATAATCGACGTCGTAACTGAGTTTGCTGGCGTCGAAGACCTGATTGAAGATAAGACCGCTCTGGTCATCTTGCACCAGCACAATATCCGCGCTGTACGAAGCCTGTGCCTGCTGCGCAGTGGCAAACGTGCGGTTTTGCAGCACTGGCAGACCGCTAGCCCGATAGAGCTCATGCTGCATAGACTTCACCCTTCAGTTTTGAAATCCGCTGGTCATCACCCCAAAACGCCATGGGCTCGTGTGCGGAATAACCGTAATGCCCCAGATTCAGGGCAATGGAAGATTGGCGCTGATGTACGCGTTGTTCCACCAGGGCGCGCACGGACACCGGCAGACCGCTGCAGCAGTTGATCACGCCGTCAACATCGCGACGGGTGATCAGCGTCGCCAATTGAGAAGCCGCCTCAGTGATTTCAAGGTAATCGCGCAACTGGTCTCCCGCCGACATGTTGAACTGCGCATCACCCGCATCAATGGCCCGATCAAGACTGGCCAACAGGCTATTGGGGTTTTGTCCCTCGCCATGCAGATAAAACAGGCGCGCCCACTGCAAGGTGAATGTGTGCTCGCGCTGCAAGGCTTCAAGGAACAGCCGCAATGTATGTTTGGCCAATCCGTAAGGCGTACAAGGCATTGCAACGACCGTTTCACTCAACGGGCCACTTTGCAGCCCGTATTCAAAACAGGTTCCTGTCACCAGCACCTGACTGACGCCAGCCCCGATCACACGCTTGAGAAAGGTGTAATCGAGCGCAAGATTGCGCTCGAAATGAAACAGCGCCTGATAATTCGGCAGACCACTCCAGGCCAGATGCGCGATGGCGTCCATTCCGTCAGCCAAGCTGAGTACGTCCAGATCCGCTGCATGGATATCGGCAGCGATAAACTCGACATCATCGAACCAGGGCAGCGCACGCGCCGCTTCGAGGTTGCGCGATACCGCACGGACCCCGAAACCTTTAGCGAGCAAGGCGCTGACCAGGTGCCGGCCAACAAATCCGGTGGCGCCGGTCACAAGCACATTCGTGGCGCGGTCTGTCACAGTTCGACTCCGCGAAAATTGTTGTCAAGCAAAGGATGGCTTGCATCTTTGGGCGACAAGTTCTTGACGGGCAGAGGCCAATTGATCGAGAGCGCGGGATCGTTTACTGAAAGCCCTGCCTCATGATCCGGCGCATAATCGGCATCTGTCAGATAGAGCACTTCAGAGTCATCGGTGAGGGATTGAAAACCATGGGCGAACCCTGCCGGGATTAGCAGACTGCACCCGTCATCGGCACGCAACTCCTCGGCATGCCACTGCAAATACGTCGGTGACTGTGGCCGCAGATCGACCACCACATCCCACACAGCACCGCGCACACAGGTGATCAGTTTGGACTCTGCGTACCCGGCGTTCTGGTAATGCAGACCGCGTACACTGCCTTTTTCCACGGTGCGCGAATGGTTGATCTGACGGATTGCAAACGGACGATCCTGCGCGGTCAGACGCGCCTGACAAAACAGTCGTGCAAACCGTCCGCGATCATCGCAAAAGACTTTTTGCTGGATCAGGTACAAGCCTTCCAGCTTCGTGGACTGTAGTGTGAAATCAGTCATGACCGCCCCCTATACAGGTTCAGTTGGCAGAGGGTCACTGCGCGCATGTCATCACCGCTCTGCCATGCCAGGTGCCAGTCGAGGGTCTGAGCCAAACATTGCTGCAAGTTCCAACGCGGTTGCCAGCCGAGCAGTTGGCGCGCGCGGCTGCTGTCCAGACGCAGCAGGCCGGCCTCGTGCAGTTCACTTGGTTCAATGCGCAGACCACGGGCCTGCGGCCAGCGGCTGGCGAGCAGTTCGACCACTTCGCCAACGCTGCACATGTCCGCTTCGCTCGGGCCGAAGTTCCACGCACCGGCATACTCCGGGCCTTGTTCGTAAAGGCCGGCGGCCAGTTGCAGGTAACCGGCCAGCGGCTCCAGCGCGTGCTGCCATGGGCGTACGGCTTGCGGGTAACGCAGGGTTACTGGCTCGTCTGCCGTCCAGGCTTTGAGCACATCGGGAATCAGTCGCTCTGGGGCGAAATCACCGCCGCCCAACACATTGCCGGCACGCGCCGTGGCCAGGGCCAGACCGTGCTCGGCGTACTTGTCTGCCGCAAAGAAAGAGGCGGCGTAAGACTGCGCCAACAATTCACAGCAAGCCTTGCTGCTGCTGTAAGGATCATGTCCGCCAAGGGCTTCGTCTTCGCGGTACGGCCACAGCCATTCCTTGTTGGCGTAGACCTTGTCCGTGGTCACCAGTACGCAAGCACGCACGCAACCGACCTGACGAATCGCTTCAAGCAGATTGAGCGTGCCCATCACGTTGCTGGAATAAGTGCCGAGCGGATCGCGATAGCCTTCGCGCACCAGCGGTTGAGCCGCCAGATGCAAGACGATTTCCGGCTCGGTGTCGGCGATGATTTCGAGCAAGGCGCCGAGATCACGCAGATCGCCGCGCTGATCGTTGATGCCTTCG
The DNA here is from genome assembly GCF_044743445.1 of Pseudomonas sp. NPDC087615. Lineage (NCBI taxonomy): Bacteria > Pseudomonadati > Pseudomonadota > Gammaproteobacteria > Pseudomonadales > Pseudomonadaceae > Pseudomonas > Pseudomonas sp. NPDC087615. Next base: position 34,187 of record NZ_JBIUWM010000019.1, read on the forward strand.
TGGACTCGCGCCAGTTCGAACAGGCTCGGCTCAGTCGAAGGATCGAGGGAAAAACCGCTGACTTGCGCGCCGAGGCTTTGCAGCCACAGGGTCAGCCAACTGCCCTTGAAACCGGTATGCCCGGTAACCAGTACACGCTTGCCACGCCAGAAATCCGCACTCAGGCCCATTGCTTCCATGGGGCCTCCCCGCTCTGCCACAGCGCTTCGAGGTGATTCTTGTCGCGCAGGGTGTCCATCGGATGCCAGAAGCCTTCGTGTTCAAAGGCTTTCAACTGTTCGTCCTCGGCCAGACGAGCCAAGGGTTCGGCTTCCCAGGTGGATTCGTCACCCGTGATGTACGGCAGGACTTTTGGCGAGAGCACGAAGAAGCCGCCGTTGATCCAGCCACCGTCGCCACGAGGTTTTTCGGTGAAACCGAGCACCTGATCGCCTTGACGTTCAAGGGCACCATAGCGGCCGGGTGGCTGCACGGCGGTGACGGTCGCCAGACGACCGTGGGCTTTGTGGTAATCGACGAGCTGAGCGATGTTGATGTCGGAAACGCCGTCGCCGTAAGTGAAGCAGAACGCCTCTTCATCTTGCAGATAACGCGCGGCACGCAGCAGACGACCACCGGTCATGGTTTCCTCGCCGGTGTCTATCAGCGTGACGCTCCACGGCTCGCTGTAGTTCTGGTGCACGTCCATGCGGTTCTCGCGCATGTTGAAGGTGACGTCAGAGGTGTGCAGGAAGTAGTTGGCGAAGAAATCCTTGATCGCATAGCCCTTGTAGCCCAGGCAGATCACGAAGTCGTGAATTCCGTGGGCGGAATACTGCTTCATGATGTGCCAGAGAATTGGCTTGCCGCCGATCTCGATCATCGGCTTGGGCTTGAGATGCGACTCTTCACTGATGCGCGTGCCGAGGCCACCCGCCAAAATAACTGCCTTCATCGTCTCCCCTCTTGTTCTTCACCGGGCTGCGCGCAGCTTTCTTGAGCTTTGCGGGCCTACTGGCTAAACCTTTTGCCGATCCGGGCGCCGCTGCAATGACCGCGAGCGCTCGTTTTATGGCGATTTGAGGGGGACTTGCAGGAAACGCGCCAGCTACACAGACGTTGCGACGGCGAGCTTGTCGGGCCGAAAAAAAGGGATGAATCCGACAGCGGATTCATCCCTTTGACCGATCCGTTCAACAGATCGAAGACATCAGGCAATCAGCCGAACATGGCAAATGCATCGCCGATGGCCGGCAAATCGTAGACGTGCCCGTCAGCCGTCTGAATATGCTCGATGGTGTTGCCATTCGCGTACCAGTTCTGCAGCTTCACGCCACTGACAGGCACACCGTTACTGCCATCGTTGGCGCTGTGCAAATAGGCATCATTGCCAATCCGGGAAACATTCAACTGGCTGGCATTGGCAATGGTGTTCAGCACCAGCGTATCGTTGAGGCTGCTGCCAAGTTCCTCAATGGTCACTAGCCCGGTAGCGTTCACCACGTAGGTATCATCACCTTCGCCACCGCGAGCCAGTCCGCCCGATCCCTGACGCCCCGCCAAGTTGAGGATCAACAGGTCATCGCCATTACCTCCAGACAGAAAGTAATCGGATCCGGTGCCGGTCAGCACATCATTGCCGTCACCACCAAAAGCCCTTCCTCTACTGACCGTGACGATGTCGTTTCCTTCATCGCCACTGGCCATCGTGCCCAGATCGTTGCCGGTACTGACGATGACATCGTCTCCCTCGCCACCGGACAACCAGTCGGCCTGCAGCTCCTGCGAATCAAGCCCAGAGGCCAGACCACCATAAATGTGATCCGCGCCCTCGTTTCCTCGAATCACATCGTTGCCCGCACCACCCTCCAGATAATTGTCAGCGCCGTCACCGTCGAGCATGTCATCGAACCGGCTCCCACGAAGCCCCTCGATGTCATAGAAGTAGTCACCCACAGCAATGCCGGTGAGAGAGCTGCCATAGAACGTGACGTGCACCCCAGCGTCGCTGTCCTCATAGCTGACGATATCCAGTCCGGCACCACCGTAGAATGTGTCGGCGCCATCTCCCCCATACAGGAGATCATTGCCCGCACCACCGGTTATCACATTGTTGTCGGCATTGCCGTAGCCAATGAAATCATGGCTACCGGTGTAGGTCAGGTTTTCGATCGAGGCGGCCAGGACCATCACGGACTGATTGGTGTACAACTCGTCGATACCGCCGTTTTCTTGTTCAATGATGGTCACGCCCGCCGCGTTGACGGTGTAGACATCATTGCCCTGACTACCGTCAACCGTTACGCCGCCGGTGTCGATCGTGAAATGGTCGTCCTGCAAAGAGCCGACGACTTTTTCCACATTGCTGACCAGGCCACCGATGCGCAGCTCAACACTGACGGCCTCCCATGAATCGGAATAGTTCAGAACGTCGTAGCCATCGCCACCATCGAACGCTTGTCCGGCTTCCTTGCCGAACAGTACATCGTCAAAGTCTGAACCCTGAATGGCTTCGATTCCGGTGAACGTATCACCGTTGGCGAAACCGGTAGACATCCAGCCTTGCGCTATATCAATGAATACGCCTTCACTACTGTCGGCGTAGCTGACCGTGTCAAAACCCTCACCACCAACAAAGTGATCCGCGCCGTCTCCCCCGAACAGCAGGTCATTGCCGGCACCACCAATGATCAGATTGTCACCGGCATTTCCATAACCGGTGAAATCGCCGGTGCCGGTGAAGGTCATTTTTTCAACGCACGCGTCCATCTGCATGTTGTTGAGCGTCGTGCGCAGCTCGTCATATCCACCACCTACTCCTTCAACGATTTTTACGTTATCGCTGCCAATGATGTAGATGTCATCGCCGTCCTGACCATCCAGAGTCAGTCCAGCGATATTGCCAATGAAGGTATCGTCGAATTGAGTGCCCATGACGCCTTCAATTTCGATCAACGTATCGCCTTCAGCTTCACCACCATGAGCGATCACCGAACCATCCTGAAACTCGATGCTGATCGCTGCGGCAGAACCACGGTAATCGACCCAGTCAAAGCCCTCACCGCCATTCAGCAGGTCAGCCCCTTCCCCCCCATAGAGCAAATCCCCGGACTCCAGCCCGTAGAGTTCGTCATTGTCAGGAGTACCGATGAGGTGGTCTGCTTCAGTCGTTCCATTGATCACTGCCATGTGTTCCTTCCTTGCGTTGTTGTTGAATCCTGTCCCTGGAGCGAGGCACTCCTCACTTAAGTGGGCACGTATTTGAAATCTATGGACCGACAGCACCAAAGACTGAGATCAAGACCTCCAAAAAAAACGCCGGCAACCGTGAGGTCATCTGCGTTTTTTATGCCCGTCGAAATCAGATCAATCCGGCAACCAGCCCCACAACCAATGATTGAGGTTGTCACCGCGCAACATGAAATCGCGGTGCACCGCCTCTTTCAATTCATCGCCCATGCGGTAGCTGGCGTCCGGGTCGGCGAGATGCATGCGGATCGCTTGCAGCCATTCTGCCGTGCTGTTGCTGTAGACCTTGGTGCACGGCAGGTGGCCGCGATAGGCCTCGGTGTCGGTGCAGATCACCGGGTAGCCGCAGGCGCCATACTCGAGCAGCCGCAGGTTGCTCTTGCAGTCGTTGAAGATGTGAAACTCAAGCGGTGCCAAGGCCAGATCGAGATTCAGGCTCGCCAGTTTGAACGGATAGCTTTGCAGACTGATGGTCGAGTGGAATTCGTGCACGTATGGACGCAAGCCTTCCGGGCACATACCGAAAAAGACCCATTCGACCTCATCGGCCAGTTCGCGCACGACGTCGGCAATGACGTCCAGATCCCCGGTATGACTGGTGCCGCCACCCCAGCCTACCCGCGGCTTTCTTGAGGTACGACGCTGACTGGTCAGGTTTGCCCAAGGCTCTGGCGGCAGCATGTTCGGCACGATACGAATCTCGCTGTGCATGCTCGAAAGTGCATCAGCCAGAGGTTGCGTGGTCACGACTACCCGATCACACAAACCAATGCCCTCACGCAGCATTTGCTCGGTATTGACCGGCTTGTTGCGGGCGTGCGTGTTCTTCTTCGGGGCGCTGACGATGTAGTCGTCCAGCTCGAAAATGCGCAAGGCACCGGAGTATTTCTTCATGCGCAAGATGTCGCCGGCAGCGCCTTCGCTGTAGCGCCCCTGCAAAACGATAGTGTCCGGGGACAGGCGTTCGATCTCGACAGTTGACGGTGACTCATAAGCTACCCGGGCGATTACGCGCCCGGCCGCCTCGAGCCCGGCCAGCGGCGCGGTAACCCGGTAAAAGCCAACCGCCGAACTGTTGACCGGCAGACCGAGTACCAACGGCAAATCGCGGGCGCAGAAAGGATTCCAGTTGTTGCGCAGTGAAGGTTCCAGGCTGAAGCTCGACACCCCCAGACTCAGCGACGGACTGTAGGCCGGGTCCTTAGCGACCTCCGGCAGCCAGCGACGATAGAACGTCTCTTGCTCTTGCTCACGCAACGCGACGGTCGCGGAGGCAGGCGCCGCCGTTTCGCAGGGCATCAGCAACACGCTGGCGTATGGCGTCCACACCACCAGATAACCTTCCTTACCGGCGCGCAGACAAAGATCGACATCACTCAACCCCAGACTGAAGGACTCTCCGTCGAACTGTTGCAACTCCTCGAATACCTGCTTGCGCACCATCAGACAATGGCTGCTGACCGCACTCCAGTTCTGCGCGACATGCAGACGCTGCATATAGCCGCGCGAGGCTGCGGCCTCACCATAAAACGGCGAACCCACCGGCCCGGCCAGCCCGAGAATCAGCCCCGCACTGACAATCGAACCTTCAGGACTGAGAATGCGCGCACCGACCACTGCCACTTCCGGACGTCGCGCATGATTGAGCAACTCATCAAGCCAGTCGCCTTCAGTGATCACGCTGTGGGCATTAAGCAGCAACAGGTACTCGCCTGAAGCATGCTCAGAGGCAAAGTTGCGAATGGCCGCATCATTGGCGTCACCCGCATAACGCAGCACGCGCAGCATCGCGGCGCCGAGCTCGGCCATGGCGTCCAGCCACTGGGCCATGGCGGCATCACCGGCCCCGGTGTCGACCATCAGGACTTCATATTGGCCGTAGGTCGTGCGCTCGATCACACTCTCGACGCAACGCTGCAACGCATGCAACGAGTCGCCTGCCTGAACGATGATCGACACCTTGGGATGAGCATCCAACAAGTAGTCGACACGATTGATCAGCGGCAACGTGTCGTGACGAATAGCATGGGGCACACCGATCCGCTGCAGGTGCGCCGCCACCAGGGCGGCGTTGTGCTCAATCACCGCAGGCAACGACAACCAGTCAGCATAGGTAAGGAGCGACTCGACCTGGATTTCAGCGATGTGTTCGATGGACTGTGGACCGGCCTCTTCCACCAGACGCCACAACAGATCATGAGGCGCCAATTGCTCGAGAGCCGGATCGAAACCACCCAATTCCATGAAGCGCTGGCACTGAAATGCCAACGTGCGCCCGACATAAGGATAGGCACGCATCAAATCGAGATTGAAATCGGGTTTGAATACGGGATCGATGGATTCACCGTCGACCAGCGCACCCTCGTCACTGTAGGCACACAGCATGCCCGGCGTACCGGCAATGCGCTCGGCCAGAATCAGCAAGCAAGATTCGGCCAGCCTGTCACCGGCGCGCAACAGGTAGAACCATTGCGCACCTTCCAGCTGTGGCACTACAGCGTTGAGTTGCTGCACCCAGTCAGCCTGAAACGGTAGCTGCAGCACGCGTTCACCGGCCGAACAAACCGCGTCCGACAACACCAGAACAGCTTGCGGCGGATACAGCTGAGCCTCCAGGCTTTGCAGGGTCAATTTCAGCCCGTGTGCATCGGCTTCACTGTCGATGATGATCGGTACAATTTTCGCGCGCGAAGGCCAGCGGTCAATACGCTGCGGCATCAGTTGCTGCTCGACCTGCGAGAATCGCCGAATCGCCAGCCATTCGCGATAGAAGTCGGCGTAGCTTTCGCTTTCACCTCCCACCCGACCATTCACCACCGTGTTGCGGTTGCCCAGAATTCGCACCACACACAGCTCTCCCCAGGCATGGGGCTGATCAGTGATTTTCGACAGCTCGATGTAGCGCACCCAACCTGAAGCTGGCGCGGCCTCACCTGCGCGAGCGGCGAGCATTTGCGTCAGCCAGCTCCATTCAACTGTCGCTGCGCGGAGCATTTCAGGGGTCTTGCTCAAGCGATCCGGATACAAGCGCTCTGTACTCAACACCGTACTCAGCGCAGCCAGATTTCCTCGACGCATCAGGCACACGAACAACGCGAAGTCGAGCATGGCGACAAAACCTGCGCCTTCCTGAATCAGCGCCGGCAACAGTTCCAGCACGTCGGCACGACGCATCAAGGCCGAACTGAAGTTACCGAGAAAATTTTTCGGCGTGCCTTCGAAGATCGCCAGCATGTCATCGCCCTTGAGCACGGCGTCCTGCGGAGAAAAGCGGCAGTTGTCCACTCGCGGCGGCAAGATGAAATTGCCGGCATCACTGAACATGCGTAACCCGAACACGACAGTGACATCGGCATGTTCGATCAACACCTGCGCCTGCAAGGCAATACTCGGCGCAAACAGTCGATCGTCATCGCACAGCACCTTGATGAATTCACCGCGCGCCTGCTCGACGCACCGCATTATGTTTTTCTGCAGGCCCAGGTGCTGAGCATTACGCAGATAACGGATCGGATGCATCGGCTCGGCAAATGACTCGACGATCTCGCGAATCTGTTCGTCGGCCGAATCATCGCAAATGACGATTTCGAGGTGCTCGTAAGTCTGCGCGAGCGCACTGACCAGAGCCTGATCAAAGAAGCGTGGGTTGTAGGCGGGAATGACAATGCTGACGAGGGGATGTTGATTCACGGCGGGAAACTCTCGAGCGGCGGACCCCTGCCCTTTTCAGGCAGGAGCCCAGTAACCGCTTAGGAAAAGACGGTTGAAAGCTCGACAGGCACAGGCTCAGATCTTGTTGAACAAGCCCAGTTGCGCAATCTTGCTGAAGGCCAGTTGTGAAGCCTGCAACATGGTTTGTTGCAAGGTCAAACGGGTCATCACTTCAGCGGGATCGGAGTCACGGATCGACGACTGCGTCTGAGCGTTGGCCAGCACCAGTGACTGGTTAGTGTCGCTCTGGGTTGCCAGAGCAGAGCCACGGCCGCCCACAGAACTCAGTGCGCTGGACAACTGATCAGTGCCACTGGCCAGGTTGGCAATACCGGAAGCCAGCCCCGCCTGCAGCTTCTGCGTGGCGATCGGATCACCATTGGTCGGGGTGTTGAGCACGCTCTTCAACTGGCTCACGGTGTCCAGAATGTTCTGGGTTTCGTGAGTGTTGACGGCCACGTTGTATTGATCGTTGGCGCCAGGCGTGCCGGCCAGGGTGAAGCTCACGCCAGAAGCCGTCGCCACATTGCCAGCCATGGTGCCGCTGGATACCGGTTTGCTGTCAGCGGTCAGCGGCGCAGCATACAAATCGAACGCAGTGGCGCTGGTGAACTTGATCACCGCCGAGCCGGTCGGGAAACTCGCGTGGTAAGCCGCCGGGTCGGTAATGCTGCTATCGGTGATCTGCGCCGAAGACGGATTGCCCGGGCTGCGCGTGGCCGTGAAGGAATCCGGCTTGGCCGCCAGAGTAAACGTGTGACCTGGCAACACTGTGCCCGGAACGTCACCGGTATTCAGGTTGATGTTCAGGTTCAGGTCGACGCCGCGAAAACTGACCGTCTGCCCGGCCTTGTTGGTCGGATCGAACGTACCACCCTGGCTGGCCTCAGCAGTGACATCGTTACCGGCCGAATCGGTAATTTTCAGCTGGGTACCGCTGACGAAATCCACACTGTACGGCTCGCCGCTACGGAATTTGCTGTTGTAGGTGACGCTCGACGAGACCTGACCATTGGACAACGTCACGCGACCGTCATCCACGGCTGGCGCAGTCATGGTGACCTGGCTGCGGCTGGTATTGATCGCTTGCTGGAAAGCTTCCCAACCCGTGGTATTGGTGGCCATTTTCATGGTGTCACCGATCGCCAGATCGAGGGTCACCTGGTCGCCATTGTAGCTATAAGTACCGTCATCATTACGAGTGAACGGAACGGTATCACCCTTGGAACCAGCGAAGATGTACTTGCCGTTCTCATCCTGGCTGTTCATCAGACTGAGCAGTTGCTCTTCGATCTGACCCAACTCGGAAGCGTTGGCCTGACGGTCGGCATCGGTGTAACCGGCGTTGCCGGCACCGACGGCCAATTCACGGGCACGCTGCAACACGTTGGTGATACTGGTCATGACCGATTCGGTCGTACCAAGCGTTCCCTTGATCGTAGTGGCGTTGGCCTCGTACTGATCCAGCATCGAAGCCTGCTGACCCAACTGCAGCAAACGCGAGGCGCCGACCGGATCATCTGCCGCGGTGTTGACACGAATCAGGCTGCTGGCCTCTTCGCTGCTCTTGACCACATTGGCGAAGTTTTTCTGATAATTGGCTGCCGAGGACTCGTAAAACTGGCTGGTAGAAATGCGCATGGTTTACGACCCCTTAAAGACTGTTGATCAGTGTGCTGAAGATTTCCTGCGCAGCCTTGATGATCTGCGAGGACGCGGTGTAGTACTGCTGAAACTTGACCAGGTTGCCGGTCTCTTCGTCGAGGTCGACGCCGGACAGCGAATCACGCGCCCCCTTGGCGTTGGCCAGAATGGCGTCGGTGGCCGCGCTGTCGAGTTTGCCCTGTGCCGCTTTCGCACCCACGCCCTCGACCAGCTTGCCGTAGGCGTCGGTGAGGGAGATACCTTTGCTCGCCGAACCGGTATCGACGGTCTGCCTGGTTTGCAAGCCTGCCAACGTGGTGCCGTTGCGGTTGTCCAGAGTACCTGGCTGGCTGAGCGATACGTTGATCGCCGAACCGGAGCTGGGCGAACCGGCAATGGTCATGTCAAAACCGATGGTGTACTGAGTAGCGGGCGCCGGCGGTATAGCCGCACCAGTGGAATCCTTGAGCGGAACGGTCAGGCTCAGCGTGTTGTTCTGACCCGGCTTGATGGTGCCGCTGCTCAGTACGCCACCCTGGGCATCCAGGAGCTGGTAACCCTGACTGGTACCGTCCGCCGAAGGATTACCAAACACCACTTTGACCGGCGTCGAGTACTTCATGCCGTTCTGCATCGCGGTGGTGGTGGTCGCGTCGTAAATATCAAAACTGGTGGTCAGGGTCGGTTGACCGCTGGCCGGGATGGTCAGCGTACCGCTACCGCCTGGAGCAATGGCGGCGCCCAAGGGAGCCGCGATGGCCAGACGCTTGGAGTCGGTCATCTCGGTCTTGATGTTGGCTGCGGCGTTGCGGGTCGGGGTGATCTTGAACGTGTCGCCCGCCGCTGCCGTGCCGTTGGTGAGGTTCAGGGAGAAACCGTCGATCACCGGAGCCGGGTTGGTGGTGGTGCTGAACACGCCCATGGCGGTGCCTTCGGGCAGACGCTGCACGGTGTAGTCCGTGGCGCTGGTGAAGGTCACGTTGTAATCGTTGATGGTCAGCTTGCCGGTGTCCTCGATGCTGACATCGAAGTTGCCAGAACCGGCGCTGTTGCCGATGGTGGCGGTGCTGCGCGAAGCCATGTTGGCAGCGGTATTGATGCTGGTGAACAGGTTGCCGCCGAAGTCACCGTTCTTGTCGATGCCTTGCGCCTGAATCGTGTTCATCTGATCGGCGACGACCAGGGCGACACGGCCCAGTTCGTTCATCGCCGGATCCAGCACGGTGCTGCGATAACGCAGCAGGCCGCCGATCTCGCCACCGGTAATGCCCGACGTGATGTCGATGGTGCTGGAGCCGTTATTGAGCTGCAGGCCCATACGCGATGGGTCGGTTTTGCTTGGCGTGACTTCCAGCTTGCTTGCCGTGCTGCCCATCACCAGCGGCTGACCGTTGCCCAGGTAGATGTCCATGTTGCTGCCACGTTCGACGACCTGCGCACCGGTAAAGGTCGACAGTTGGCGAATGGTCTCGTTACGCGCGTCGAGCAACTCGTTGGGCTGGCCACCGGCGCCGGAAATTTCGGAGATCTTCTGGTTCAACTGAGCGACGGTGTTCGCCAGTTTGTTGACCTGATCAGCCATGCTCGCCAGGTTGCCGTTGATGTCCTGGTTCTGCGCGTTCAACTGGCTGGAAACCGAGTTGAAACGTGCGCTCAAGGCTTGCGCATCACTGAGCAGCAGTTGGCGCGACGCATCGTCACCCGGTTTGGCGTTGACGTTCTGCACCGAGGCGAAGAACTTGGTCAGCGCGCCATTGAGGCCGGTGCCGCTGTCGGACAGCAACTTGTCGAGCGGAGTGACCTGACCCAGGTAAGCCGCCGCATCGCTGTTGAGCGAAGTGGTGGTCTGCAACTGGGCGTCGATGTAGCTGTTGTACACCCGGCGCACGTCGGCCAGGGTGGTACCGGTGCCGATCCAGACGTTGCCGTTCTGAATCGAGCTTTTTGAGTTCTGCACGGTTTGCTGGCGCGAGTAGCCGGCCGTATCGACGTTGGCAATGTTGTTGCCCGTCACCATCAAAGAAGATTGGCTAGCGGATAAACCCGACATCCCGATGTTGAGCAAACTCATGGTTCAAACCTTACTTTATGTTTTATAGAGGCGTTGTCGAAACGCCCGCCGCAGCGTAGTTCTGGTTAACGTTCATCTGCTTGGCAATCTGCGAAATCTTGTTTGCGTAGTTCGGGTCGGTGGCGTAACCGGCCTTTTGCAACTCGCGTACAAACTGTTCTGGGTTATCGGCCGACTTCAGCACATCTTGATAGCGATTATTGCTCTGCAGCAAAGTCACCAGATCATGGAAGCTGTCCTTGTACGAGGCATAGGAACGGAACTCGGCCGTCTCCTTGACCATCGCGCCATTACGGAACTCGCTGGTGATTGCCCGGGCCGAATCACCCTTCCAGTTACTGCTGGCCTTGATGCCGAACAGGTTGTGGCTGCTACTGCCATCCTGTGCGCGCATGACCGATTTGCCCCAACCGGTTTCCAGTGCCGCTTGCGCCACCAGATAACGTGGATCGACACCGATACGGTCAGCCGCTTCCTTGGCCATCGGCAGCATGGTGTTGACGAATTCGTCGGCGGAGCTGAAGGCTTTCTTCGCCGGGGCCAGCGGAATCTGTGCCACCGCACGGCCGTAAACCTGCATCTGCCCGCCGGAAGCCTTATCGGCCTCGGCGCGCGCCAGCCAGTCGCCGTTGTAGAGCGGGCCTGCGCCGGAAGTGGCAGCCGTCGTGGCGCGCTGTGGCAATTGTGTCGCGGCGCTCGTCGCAGTGGCCGAAGGCACCAGACCCGCGAGCAAGCGATCAGCCAGTTTCGGTGGCAAAGCCAAACGCCGCTGATTGATCAATGCCATGTCGTTGCGATGGTCCAGTTGCGTGTTCGGCGCATTGACTGAACGCGAAGCCCACAATGGACGTTCGCCATTGAGTCGCGACAACGGGCCATGGGTGGCGACCGTGCCAGCAGCAATCGGCGTTGCCACGGCAGCAGCCTTGGCTTTGGCTTCTTCCTGCTTGGCGGCGGACGCGGCCGCTGCCTCGCCGGACGCCAGGGGCTTGTTCTTCGACATCTGCCGCATCAGCACGTCGGCCAGACCGATACCACCGCCCTCGCGGGACAGCGACACGGCCAGTTGCTGGTCGTACATTTCCTGATACTGCTTGGCCGCCGGCGTGTTGAGCGGATTGTCCTGCCCCAGCGCCTCGGTGGCCGAACGCATCGACTTGAGCATCTCGCCGAGGAACAGCGATTCGAATTCCTGCGCCACTTTGCGCATGTTCGCATCGCTGTCCTTGTCACCGACCTTGAGCTGGTTCAGGCGATTGAGGTCAGAGTAAGAACCCGAATCGCTGCTACTGACCAGCCCGCTCTTGCGCATGTCCATGGTCGTCGTCCTCAGATCACGATCAGGTCGGCTTGCAACGCACCGGCCTGCTTGAGCGCTTCGAGGATCGCCATCAAGTCACCCGGCGCCGCGCCGACCTGGTTCACCGCCCGGACGATCTCGTCGAGGGTGGTGCCCGGGCCGAACTTGAACATTGGCTTGGCTTCTTGCTGGGCATTGACCCGCGAGCGCGGCACAACGGCGGTCTGGCCGTTGGACAACGGGCCCGGCTGGCTGACGATCGGGTCTTCGGTGATGGTCACGGTCAGGCTGCCGTGTGTCACGGCGGCTGGCGAGACTTTCACGTTCTGACCGATGACGATGGTGCCGGTACGCGAGTTGATGATGACTTTGGCCACCGCCTGACCGGGGTCGACTTCAAGGTTTTCCAGAATCGACAGATAGTCGACACGCTGGCTCGGGTCGAGCGGCGCGGTGACGCGAACCGATCCACCATCAACGGCCTGCGCCACACCAGGGCCGAGCATGTCGTTGATCTTGTCGACGATGCGCTTGGCAGTGGTGAAGTCAGAACGATTGAGGTTCAGCGTCAGGCTGTTGCCCTGGTTGAAACCACTCGGCACCGAACGTTCCACCGACGCACCGCCAGGAATACGACCGGCCGACGGAACGTTGACAGTGATCTTCGAACCGTCGCGACCTTCGGCATCAAAACCGCCCACCACCAGGTTGCCCTGAGCGATGGCGTAGACGTTACCGTCGATACCCTTGAGCGGCGTCAGCAGCAACGTGCCGCCGCGCAGGCTCTTGGAGTTACCGATGGACGAAACGGTGATGTCGACTTGCTGACCCGGTTTGGCAAACGCAGGCAGATCGGCACTCACCGACACCGCCGCGACGTTTTTCAACTGTACGTTGCCCGACCCTGCCGGCACCTTGATGCCGAACTGCGAGAGCATGTTGTTGAAGGTCTGCAGGGTGAACGGCGTTTGCGTCGTTTGGTCACCGGTGCCATTCAGCCCGACCACCAGGCCATAGCCGATCAACTGGTTGGAACGCACGCCGGAAATGCTGGCGATGTCCTTCAACCGTTCGGCTTGTGCATTGAAGGCCGCCGACAACAAAAACGCGGCCACCATAAGGCTTCTGAAATTCAACGTAGCCACCTAGAAAGGGAACAGCGGGCTGAGGAAGAAACGGTCGAACCAGCCTGGCTGACTCGCATCGGCAAACGAGCCGGTGCCCGAGTAGGTGATGCGCGCATCGGCGACACGGGTCGACGACACGGTGTTGTCAGTGGCGATGTCATCGGCACGTACCAGACCGGCGATCCGCACCAGCTCATCGCCGGTATTGAGGGTCATCCACTTCTCGCCGCGCACAGCGATGATGCCATTGGGTAGCACGTCAGCCACGGTCACGGTAATCGAACCGGTCAGGCTGTTGCTCTGGCCGGACTTGCTGTCGCCCTTGGTGGCGCGGTCGCCGCTGTAGCCGACGTCCAGGCTCAGATCAGTACTGCCCAACGGGTTGTTGAGGGTACCGCTGCCGCCAAACAACGAAGTCAGGCCGATACCGGTCTTGCTGTTCTTGGCCACTTGCGAGTTGGCGTTTTTGCTCGCCTGGGTTTTCTCGTTCAGGGTGATGGTGATGATGTCACCGACCCGGAACGCCTTGCGGTCGCTGTACAGGTTCTGCTCGAAGCCGGCCTGATAGATCGAGCCGTTGTTGGCTGCCGCCGGCAACGGCGTGCGCGGCAACACCGGAGCGTAGTAAGGGTCATTGGGCTTAGGCGTCGGAGCGACGCAGCCCGCGAGCGAGACGACTCCACTCAATGCCAGAACAGATACGAAGCGATTCATGACCCTACCTCACGGTGTTGCAGGCGACCTCATGGCCGCCTCATAGACTTGATTACAGATTCTGCGTTACGAACGAGAGCATCTGGTCGGCGGTGGAGATCACCTTGGAGTTCATCTCGTAAGCGCGCTGAGTGGTGATCATGTTGACCATCTCTTCAACGGTGCTGACGTTGGAGGTTTCCAGGGTGTTCTGCAGCGTGGTGCCGAAACCGTTCAGGCCCGGCGTACCGACTTGCGGTGCACCCGAAGCAGCGGTTTCCAGGAACAGGTTGTTACCCACCGCTTGCAGACCGGCCGGGTTGATGAAGTCGGCGGTTTGCAGGTTGCCGATCACCTGGGATGCCGGGTTACCGGCAACGGTGATCGAGACGGTGCCGTCACGACCGACAGTGAAGGTCTGCGCATCGTTCGGGATGACGATGGCGGGTTCCAGGGCGAAACCGCTGGCATTGACAACCTGGCCATTGGAATCGAGGTGGAAAGTACCGTCACGGGTGTAGGACGTGGTGCCGTCCGGCTGCAGAATCTGGAAGAAACCGCGACCATCAACGGCCAGATCCAGCGGTTGCTCGGTGGTTTGCAGGCTACCGGCGGTGAAATTTTTCTGCGTACCGACGATGCGCACACCGGTACCCACTTGCAGACCCGACGGCAGCTCGCTGTCCTGAGTCGACTGGGCGCCTGGCTGACGCTTGATCTGATACAGCAAGTCCTGGAACTCGGCGCGATCACGTTTGAAACCCGTAGTCGAGACGTTCGCCAGGTTGTTGGAAATGGTCGTCAGGTTGGTGTCCTGGGCGGACAGACCTGTTTTGGCAACCCATAGAGCCGGAAGCATTCGATTCTCCTCGTGCGCCTGTTTTACGGCGCGACGTTCTGATAATTAGCTGATCTGCAAGACCCGAGCCATGGCCTGGTCATCGTCTTTGGCGGTGTTCATCATCTTGACGTGCAACTCGAACTGCTTGGCCAGGGCCAGCACCGATGTCATCTCTTCCACGGCATTGACGTTGCTCGATTCCAGGAAACCCGACACCAGTTTGACATTGGCATCGGCCGGTGCAGGCTTGCCGTCCTTGGTGTAAATCGAGCCATCGAGGCCCTTGTTCATGTTCTTGATGTCCGGGTTGACCAGTTTGATCCGGTCCACCTCTGCCATGACGCGCGGGCCTTCGCCCATCGCACGAATACTGATGGTGCCGTCTTCACCGACTTCGATCTTCTGCTCGGGCGGCACGGCGATCGGACCGCCATTGCCCATCACCGGCATGCCGTTGCCGGCGCGCAGTACGCCGAGGGCGTCGACATTCAGGCTGCCGGTACGCACGTAGCTTTCGCCACCGTTCGGGTTCTGCACGGCGATCCAGCCATTGCCGGCCACGGCGACGTCGAGGTCACGGCCGGTCTGCACCAGCGAGCCTGGGGTGAAATCAGTGGCGGGACGCTCGCTCATGGCATACGCACGCGCCGGAAAGCTGTCACCGAACACCGGCATCGAACGCGCCTGCTCCAGGTCGCGCTGAAAACCGTTGGTGGAGATGTTCGCCAGGTTGTTGGCATGCGCCTTTTGCGCCAGTGCGTTCTGGCTGGCGCCGGTCATTGCCACATAAAGGTACTTGTCCACACTCTTTCCTCTGCATGCCGGACGTTTGCCGCCCACCGCTGTACTGCTGAGCCATAAGCAATTTGCAGACCAACTTTTTTCTGGCGGCTTCAGGCCCGGCAAACAAAGGACTTGAGGGATTTTGAGCGAATGGGTGAAATGTATCGAAGTCGAAAAACCGGCGGTGTTATGCCGGTAGGTGGCAAAGCCTGGCGCTGAGGTTGTCGGTACCGACGCCTTCGCGAGCAAGCTCGCGCCCACAGGGATCGCATTTCAAATGTGGGAGCGAGCTTGCTCGCGAAGAGGCCATCATTACCAACACATGTTTGGGCTATGAATCAGTTTTACCGACTTCATACTCACGCAACTTATTGGCAATGGTCGTATGCGAAACCCCCAACCGCTTGCCTAATTGCCGACTGCTCGGATGCTCGGAATACAACCGTTCCAGCACTGCTTTCTCAAAACGCCCGACAATCTCGTCCAAACCACCCTCCAGCGAAAAATCGCCAAGCGGCTGACGCACGCCGTAATCCGGCAGACGAATATGCTCAGCCTTGACCGTGCCGCCATCACACAGCGAAACAGCCTGGAACAACACGTTTTCCAACTGCCGCACATTACCCGGCCAATGGTAATGGCTGAGCCGGTCCATCGCTGCCGGCGCCAGTTTGGGCAGCGAACACCCGATCTGACGACTGGCTTGATCGAGGAAGTGCTCCACCAGCGGCGTCAAGCCATCGAGGCATTCACGCAACGGTGGAATGTGCAGCGAAAGCACGTTCAAGCGGTGATACAAATCCTGGCGAAACTCACCGCGAGCGCACAACTCCGACAAGTCGACCTGCGTGGCACAGATCACCCGCACATCCAGATAAACCTCTTCGTCGCTGCCGACCCGACGGAAACAGCCATCCTGCAGAAAACGCAGCAACTTCACCTGCAAACGCGGACTCATCTCACCGACGCCGTCGAGAAACAAGGTGCCGCCCGCCGTCAGCTCCAGCAGCCCGAGCTTGCCTTCGGCGCGCGCACCTTCGAAAGCACCCGGCCCGTAGCCAAACAGCTCGGTCTCAGCCATCGACTCCGGCAGCCCAGCGCAATTGAGCGCCATCAACGGCGACTGCCCACGCGGACTGGCGAGGTGGCAGGCGCGCGCCAGCAACTCCTTGCCCGTGCCGGTTTCACCCTCTATCAATAAAGGTGCGTCCAATGGCGCCATGCGTCGCGCTTCGCGCACCACCGCAGCCATGACTTTCGAGCTTTGGAAGATACTGTCGAACCCGCGCAACTCTTGTTTGCGCACGTTATAGATGCGCTCGCCGACTCGGTCGGCGCGGTGCAATGTCAGTACCGCACCGGCCATGGCTTCGCTGTCGTCGTGCTCCGATTGCAGCGGTGCGATGTCGGCCAGAAATACGTCACCCTTAACCTTGACCCGCATGCCGTTGATTCGCGATTTGTTGGCACGCACCAGTTCCGGCAAGTCGAAATCCTCGGCGTAGCGCGAGAGCGGAATCCCCGGCACCTCATCAACCCGCACGCCCAGTAACTGCGCCGCCGCCCGGTTGGCCGCGACAATCGAGCCGCCCATGTCGATCGACAGCACCGGGAATTCCAAGGCGCCGAGCAAGGCATTCAACTCCATGTGCCGACGTTCGCTGGGCATCAGCCCTACTCGTTTGACCCCAAACACCCCGGCAATCGCCTCGAACTTCGGCCGCAGCGCCTGGAACTGGATGTTGATCAGGTTGGGACAATGCAGATAGATCGCGTTGCCGTGCTCACCACCGACCTCGCCGCGCGCGACGTTAATTCCGTAAGCCACCAGCAGGTTGAGGATGTCGCGCAGGATACCAATGCGGTTCTGGCAGTGAACTTTGATGCGCATAGAAAATGCCTGACAAGGATTGGGTTGAACACAATCCCTGTGCAAGCAAGCGGCTCCCACAGGGTTTTTCGGCGCACCTTGGTCTCACTTTTCTGTCGAGGCGCGCAGATAGTCGTCAAGATTATGTGACACCCAACAGCCTTTTCAAACCCGAAAATCACCGCAAACGCGAAGCAGACTACAATCTGTAACGAATACTTTACGAAAATCGAAGATCTTTCCTACAAGGACGCCATTCAACCCGCTGCAAATCAACACGCTCTCGAGTCATTCTGAGTCCATCGCTGGACATAACAAGAACGAATTCCCCTAGCAGGAGAGCAGCATGAAGCAGACGCAATACGTGGCCCGCGAGCCCGATGCGCAAGGTTTTATCGACTACCCCGCCGAAGAACACGCGGTGTGGAACACGCTGATCACTCGCCAACTGAAAGTGATCGAAGGGCGTGCGTGCCAGGAATATCTGGACGGTATCGAAAAACTCGGCCTGCCCCACGACCGCATT
The DNA here is from genome assembly GCF_044743445.1 of Pseudomonas sp. NPDC087615. Taxonomy (NCBI): domain Bacteria; kingdom Pseudomonadati; phylum Pseudomonadota; class Gammaproteobacteria; order Pseudomonadales; family Pseudomonadaceae; genus Pseudomonas; species Pseudomonas sp. NPDC087615. The sequence continues at coordinate 51,981 of NZ_JBIUWM010000019.1, forward strand.
CCGCAACTGGGCGAAATCAACAAGGTGCTCGGTGAAACCACTGGCTGGCAGGTCGCTCGCGTACCGGCACTGATTCCCTTCCAAACGTTCTTTGAACTGCTCGCCAGCAAGCAATTTCCGGTGGCCACGTTTATTCGTACCCGCGAAGAGCTCGACTACCTGCAAGAGCCGGACATTTTCCACGAGATTTTTGGTCACTGCCCGCTGCTGACCAACCCGTGGTTCGCAGAATTCACTCACACCTACGGCAAACTCGGCCTGCAAGCGACCAAGGAAGAGCGTGTGTATCTGGCGCGCCTGTACTGGATGACCATCGAGTTCGGCCTGGTCGACACCCCGCAAGGCAAGCGCATCTACGGCGGCGGCATCCTGTCCTCACCGAAAGAAACCGTTTACTCGCTGTCGGACGAACCGGAGCATCAGGTGTTCGACCCGCTGGAAGCCATGCGCACGCCGTACCGCATCGACATTCTGCAACCCCTGTATTTTGTCCTGCCGAACCTCAAGCGCCTGTTCGACGTGGCCCATGAAGACATCATGGCCATGGTCAGACAAGGCATGCAGATGGGTCTGCATGCACCAAAATTTCCGCCGAAACCAAAAGCGGCGTGAACCGTGGCTTTTGCTTACAAGTGAGTCTGTCCGTTAGCGCCACTTTGGTTTAGCGTGGCGGTATTGACGTCCGTTATAAAAAAAACATTCGATTCAGGAATCCAACCATGTCCACTTTGAACCAAGCCCACTGCGAAGCCTGCCGCGCCGATGCGCCACAAGTCAGCGACGAAGAACTGCCGATCCTGATCAAGCAGATCCCTGACTGGAACATCGAAGTACGCGACAGCATCATGCAGCTGGAGAAAGTCTTCCTGTTCAAGAACTTCAAACATGCATTGGCCTTCACCAACGCCGTCGGCGAAATCTCCGAGGCCGAAGGTCACCACCCGGGCCTGTTGACCGAGTGGGGCAAAGTCACCGTGACCTGGTGGAGTCATTCGATCAAAGGCCTGCACCGCAACGACTTCATCATGGCCGCACGCACCGACGAAGTGGCCAAGACCGCAGAAGGACGCAAGTAATGCACTTCGACGCCATTGGCCGGGTACCCGGCGACCCGATCCTCGGTTTGATGGAGGCGTATGCGCAGGACAGCAACCCGCGCAAATTCGACCTGGGTGTTGGCGTCTACAAGGATGCCCAAGGCCTCACGCCAATCCCCGAGGCAGTGAAGATCGCCGAGGCACGGCTGGTCGAAAGCCAGGACACCAAAACCTACATCGGTGGTCACGGTAATCCGTTGTTTGGCAAAGTCATCAACGAGCTGGTGCTGGGTGCAGACTCGAAGTTGATCGCCGAACAACGTGCTGGCGCTACCCAGACGCCGGGCGGCACCGGTGCCCTGCGTCTGGCCGCCGACTTCATCGCGCAGTGTTTGCCGGGCAAAGGCGTATGGCTGAGCAACCCGACCTGGCCGATCCACGAAACCATTTTCGCGGCGGCCGGCGTCAAGATCAGTCACTACCCGTATGTGGGCAGCGATAACTGTCTCGACGTCGAAGCCATGCTCGCGGTGCTCAACGAAGCGCCGACGGGCGATGTGGTGCTGTTGCATGCGTGCTGCCACAACCCGACCGGTTTCGACCTGAGCCACGACGACTGGCAGCGCGTGCTGGACGTAGTGCGCCGTCGCGATTTGCTGCCGCTGATCGACTTTGCCTACCAGGGCTTTGGCGATGGTCTGGAGCAGGATGCGTGGTCGACCCGCTTGTTCGCTGCGCAACTGCCGGAGTTGCTGATCACCAGTTCCTGCTCGAAGAACTTCGGCCTGTATCGCGACCGCACCGGTGCGCTGATCGTCTGCGCGAACACCGCCGACAAGCTCCTCGACATTCGCAGCCAACTGGCCAACATCGCCCGCAACCTGTGGTCGACCCCACCGGATCACGGCGCAGCCGTTGTAGCGACCATCCTTGCCGATCCTGAGCTGAAAAGCCGCTGGGCCGACGAAGTAGAGGCCATGCGTTTGCGTATCGCGCAATTACGCAGCGGCTTGGTCGAGGCGCTCGAGCCCCATGGTCTGCGTGAGCGTTTTGCGCACATAGGCGTGCAGCGCGGGATGTTCTCTTACACCGGCCTGTCGCCGGAGCAAGTGAAACAGTTGCGCGAGCATCACAGCGTTTACATGGTCAGCTCGGGCCGGGCGAACGTTGCCGGTATCGACGCCACACGCCTCGCATTGCTGGCACAAGCCATCGCTGACGTCAGCAAATAGATCCAGCCACACAAAACCCTGTGGGAGCGGGCTTGCTCGCGAAGGCGCAGTGTCAGTCGACAATTAAGTTGCCTGATACACCGCCTTCGCGAGCAAGCCGGCTCCCACATTTACGTTGCGGTGATCTTTTGTTTTTGCTCCCCCTGCGGCCATTTGTCGCAATAATTCGAATTAAAAGTCTGATTGTCATTTTTCCTGCTGTATCCTGCGCAGGCTTTCAAAAAGCGCGGATCTACCAGATCTATCAACAGACTTAGCGAGGAGCGCAACCATGCACGAGATTCCTAATCTCCCCTTCCCAAGCCTGCACGTACCTGAGCAGACGACCACGCAACAAGCCGGCGCGGGGCAGCCCGAACCGAAAGAAGCCGTTGAGAGCCGCCCGGCCGACAGCGAAGAGTAAACCCGCCGTACAGACCGTGTGGAAAGCGCTAACATGCGCTTTCCACACTGCCTGAAACCCCGAGCCCGCCATGACCGACGAATTCTCCGAAAGCCAAGCCGCCGTTCTGATCGGTGCCACCGAGAAAATGATCGAGATCTGGAGTCGGCTCTCCCCCGAGAAGCAAGCCGCCCTGCTCGCCCGTTTCGGCAGCGAGGAGAACGCACTCGCCGCACTGGTCACCACGCAACTGGTCGCCCCCGCCAAACCCTGAAACCGTCGACCGGCAAATAGTTTTACTTTTCCCCGCCTCTGAAACGTTCGCGCCGGTATCATAAGCAGCCTATCTAATCTGCTGCTCCCGTGGACCTTTACCCATGTCGTTCTCTATGTCAGAGCCCCAGCGCCCCCTGGCGGTCACGCTGCAAGTCGTTTCCATCGTCCTCTTCACCTTTATCGGCTATCTGAACATCGGCATTCCGCTCGCTGTACTGCCGGGCTACGTCCACAGCGACCTCGGTTTCGGCGCGGTAATCGCCGGTCTGGTGATCAGCGTGCAATACCTCGCCACCCTGCTCAGCCGCCCGTATGCCGGCAAAATCATCGACAACAAAGGCAGCAAACTCGCGGTCATGTATGGCCTGGCCGGGTGCGGTTTGAGCGGTGTGTTCATGCTGATTTCGGCGTGGACTGCGAATCTGCCGATGCTCAGTTTGATCAGTCTGTTGATAGGACGACTGGTGCTGGGCAGCGCGGAAAGCCTCGTCGGCTCTGGCTCGATCGGCTGGGGCATTGGTCGGGTTGGCGCGGCGAACACCGCCAAAGTGATCTCATGGAACGGCATCGCCAGCTATGGCGCGCTGGCAATTGGCGCACCGTTCGGCGTGTGGCTGGTCAGCCGTCTGGGCTTATGGAGCATGGGGGTCAGCATCATCCTGCTGGCTGCTTTGGGCCTATTGCTCGCCTGGCCGAAAACCGCCGCGCCGATTGTCGTCGGTGAACGTCTACCGTTCATGCATGTGCTGGGCCGCGTCCTCCCTCACGGCTGCGGCCTGGCGCTGGGCTCAATCGGCTTCGGTACCATCGCCACCTTCATCACCCTCTATTACGCTACTCAGCACTGGGACAACGCGGTGCTCTGCCTGAGTCTGTTCGGCGCCAGTTTCATCGGTGCGCGGCTGCTGTTCGGCAACCTGATCAATCGTCTTGGAGGCTTTCGCGTGGCGATTGCCTGCCTGTCGGTGGAAACCCTTGGCCTATTGCTGTTGTGGCTGGCACCGGATGCCCATTGGGCATTGGCCGGCGCAGCGTTGAGCGGTTTTGGTTTCTCGCTGGTATTCCCGGCGCTGGGTGTGGAAGCGGTGAATCTGGTGCCCGCGTCCAGTCGCGGCGCGGCAGTCGGCGCTTACTCGCTGTTCATCGATTTGTCGCTGGGGATCACCGGGCCATTGGCCGGTGCGATTGCGGCAGGTTTCGGTTTTGCCTCGATTTTCCTGTTTGCCGCCCTCGCCTCTCTGAGTGGATTGGCGTTGAGCGTCTATCTGTACCGTCACACCGCCAAGTATCGCGAAGACTAGAAATCCACCTTGCCACGCCCGGCCTTGATGCTGCCGCGTTTGGTTTTCGACTCAAGCCGACGCTTCTTTGAACCGAGGGTCGGCTTGGTCGGACGGCGTTTTTTTTCGACTTTGGTGGCGCTCAGGATCAACTCGACCAGACGCTCCAGCGCATCGGCGCGGTTGGCTTCCTGCGTGCGGTATTGCTGGGCCTTGATGATCAACACGCCGTCGCTGGTGATGCGACTGTCGCGCAACGCGAGCAATCGCTCCTTGTAGAAATCAGGCAAGGACGAGGCCGGAATGTCGAAGCGCAGGTGCATAGCGCTGGAGACTTTGTTGACATTCTGCCCGCCGGCGCCCTGGGCACGGATGGCCGTCAATTCGATCTCGGCATCCGGCAGATGCACGTTGTTGGAAATCACCAGCATGGAAAAGCGTCCGTATTCAGAGTGCGCAGGATACCCTGATTAGCCAGAAAACGATCTCATGCCTGCACACGCAACTTCTTATGCACTTTGATGGCCAACATCGGGCTTGCGCTTATATCGAGAGTCATTTCGAGTTACCATTCCAACCTTTTCACTTACCAAATCAATGCAGGAAGCATAAGCATGACCAACAAAGCAGTTATCGTCTTCAGCGGCGGACAGGATTCAACCACCTGTTTGATCCACGCCCTGACTCACTACGATGAAATCCACTGCATCACGTTTGACTATGGTCAGCGTCATCACGCGGAAATTGAAGTTGCTCAGCACCTTTCGAAAAAGCTCGGCGTGACTGTGCATAAAACGCTGGATGTATCCTTGCTCAATGAATTGGCCATCAGCAGCCTGACACGCGACAACATTCCGGTACCGACGGTAAATAGTTCTGGAGAAAGTCTGCCAAGCACTTTCGTGCCAGGACGAAACATCCTGTTTTTGACCCTGGCGTCTATCTACGCCTATCAGGTACAAGCCAAGACGGTCATTACGGGTGTTTGTGAGACAGACTTCTCTGGTTACCCTGACTGTCGGGATGAATTCGTCAAGGCCCTGAATAAAGCCCTTGAACTAGGCATGGATTATAAACTGCAACTGGAAACGCCACTGATGTGGCTGAACAAGGCAGAAACCTGGGCCTTGGCTGATTACCACAATCAATTGGATCTGGTTCGCGAAGAAACACTGACTTGTTACAACGGCATCAAAGGCAGTGGATGCTCTGATTGCGATGCCTGTAATCTTCGCGCGAAAGGGTTGAATGAATTCCTGAATAACAAAGCGCAGGTGGCGCACAGCCTGAAAGCAAAACTGAATTTAAAGTAAACCACAGCAACAAGCGCTCACCAAGGACGGCGGTGACGACATCCCCGTGAGCGCTACCACTATCTTACTGCGCCTGAGCCCCCGTTAAATATTTCTTGAACAATGCCCTTGCGCCGTATGCAGGCAAGACATTAAAGAAAGCGAATCCGACCTTTATCGCGATCTGAACATAGATCATGCCCAGTATCGCGCTATTCTCCATCGCGCCGTAAAAGGCAATGAAGCAGAAAAGAAAACTGTCGATGATCACCGCAAACAGCGTACTTAAAAACACTCGCAAGAACAGAAATCTGGAATTTGTGAGCTCTTTTATTTTGCACAGCAGATAGGAATTTATATTCTCGGAAACCAGAAACGATACAGACGACGCTACCAGGACTGCCGATAACTGACTGATCACATCATTGTAAGCGCCATCAAGCTTCCAACCCGGTAGCCCTGGAAGATGGGTCGTAATCGCCAGCAAAATGATAATGGCCGCATTGCTGATGAAAGCAAAGAGAATTGCCTTTCGCGCAAGCCTGAGGCCGAACGTCTCATTCAGCAAGTCAACGATCAGAAACGTTAGCGGATAAAGAAAGGTGCCCGGCGTTACGACAATATCAAAATATTCCAGATAAATCGGCTTTGTTGCAGCAATACTGGTGAAGATATAAAGGGTGAACAGCATCAGGTTCATAATGATATAGATCATCCATGAACTCTCATGCCGATCATTTATCTCGTAGGCAGTGAGCGCACCGCCCTGGGAATAGAACTTTTTGTAGAGGCTTTTCATTTCTATTTTATTTAGATTGTCCATAATCTCACTACTCAACACTTCACTTAACTTTATTTTAATTACTTTGCCTGTAGCAATAACCATAATAACAGCCAGACTTTTCCCATTTTCAAACCCCAACAACTTATACTTACTGTTTTCCCTTCCAATACTGCAATCCATTAAATCGTTCCTCGATTATGTCCCCAACAACACAAACCAAATCAAAATCAACCTCATTGGTTATATATAACTTTTTCGTGTTTTTATCATACACCAGCTTTTCCCTGTCGCTGCTCGACGCCCCCTTCTGCACGATCAACAAATCGCCAGGTTCATTCATACCACTGATCTCGTTTTCCAGAAGTACACCGATCAAATTGAAGGATGTGCCAAAATAATAAGTCAACGGATAAAGGGTGGCCAATTCGCCAATTCTTTTATCCAGACTCTCGAGCACCAGACTTTCTTTTATGACCGGCACCGCTGCCGGATTCATGTTTCCTTGCGGAGAGACACTGCTTTCTATTATCTCTTTTTCTTCAAAATCAATCGTTTCTATTTCACCATAAGAAACACCGAAAAAATCAGAAATCTTACGGACAGTGGACTGCTGTACATTGACCACCTTGCCTTCGAGAATGTTATAGATAGTCGTTCTGGTCAAACCACTGGAATTGCACAGCGACAGTTGTGTCTCACCACGACTCTTTATCAAATACTTGATATTGTTTTTCAGATTCTCCGATCTTTCTCTTCTATGCATAAAATGCTGACCTTTTTTATACAGGCAACTAACAACACACCAAGAATAATTATTCAGTGGCTACACAGGCAAACTATTAATACAGTTGAACGGGTATAAGAACCGCGAGAGATCATAGCATTCTCCATCCTTGGTTTTGGTACAAAAGTCATTTGACGAACAACGCATGGTGCACCGTTGCACGATCAATTCGCAATCTGTACTGATTCGTTAGCTCTCCCCCTCACCCGCGATACTCGTAAAGCCACGGCTCCCGACCTGCTGTTTTACACCCAATGCTCGCGTAAAAAGAATCATTTTATTTGAACAATGTTCACTTTTTTGATTAATTCCTCTGGCGTTCCTCAGTGAAATACCTATGATGCGTCGAGCCCCCCCTCCTCCACCAGTGAGTGGCGATGAAGGAAAGCGGGTTGTCTATACAGGGATTGGTTTTGCGCGTACTGGCGCCAGAACACGGAATCTACCTGTATCGGGTTCGGCAACGCATGGACGTATGCACACAGGCAAAACCAAGGAAGGAATACAAGTAATGGCAGTCAATACTGAACCGCTTTTGAACCAATCCGACTTACTGCGAAGAGGTTTGGCGGATCTTCGAGCGGAAGATGCCGAACTCGCTGAAATCCTCGACGCCGAAGTCGCGCGTCAACACCGAACGCTGTCGCTGGCCTCCTCCTCCTGCGCCGTCACGCCTCGCACCCTGGCGGCATCTGCTTCAACGCTGGTCAACGTCACGGCAGAGGGTATGCCCGGCAGGCGCCATGACGCAGGATGCGAAAACGCCGACCTGATCGAATCACTCGCCACCCGCAGAGCACAGGAACTGTTCGGCGCCGAATACGCCAACGTGCAATCACACTCGGCATCGACCGCCACTTACCAAGTGCTCACTGCCTTGCTTGAACCGGGCGATACCCTGCTGGGAATGGCCGTCGAACACGGCGGTGATCTCACCCATGGCAGCGCCAAAGCGTTCTCGGGCGCTTACTACAAGGCGATCCAGTACGGTACGACAGCAGACGGTGTCATCGATTACGACAAAGTACGCAGCCTGGCGCTTGCTCACCGCCCGCGCATCATCATGTGCGGCGCAACGGCCTACTCGCGGGCTGTGGATTTTGAGCGTTTGCGCGAGATTGCCGATGAAGCCGGGGCGATCCTGCTCGCTGACATTTCGCATATCGCCGGACTGGTTGCCACGGGGCGCCACCCGAGTCCGATCAACGCAGCCCACATCACCACGACCTGCACGCACAAACAACTCATGGGGCCACGCGGCGGCCTGATACTCTCGGGCCGAGATGCCAACACCAAGGTTCCCGGCCTGCGGGTGACCTTCCGTCACGCCCTCGATCAAGCCGTTTTCCCACAAATGCAAGGTGCGCCAGCCGTCAACATGATCGCAGCCAAGGCTTGCGCGCTGGGCTATGCGATGTCTGCAGAGTTCGACGCTTACATGGCGCGGATTCGCAGATCGGCAGATGAAATTGCCAGTGCGTTTCAAACCCATGATTACGAAGTCGTGGGCGGCGCCAGTGAAAACCACACGGTACTGATTCGCTTGCGTAACGGCGTCACCGGCGCCATTGCGCAGAAAGCGCTAGAGCACTGCGGGATCATCGTGAACAAACACCGCGTACCCGGCGAGACTCGACCGGCACTCATTACCAGTGGTTTGCGAATCGGCACCGGCTCTCTGGCGCAACGTCACATCGACCGCCAGGGATGCCGTGAAATCGTCGGTTTGATCTGCCAGATTCTGGGCAAGGTGACGCCACTCGGCGAGCGCGAATACACGCTGGAACCCGCGCTGAGGGAGCAATTCCGTTTACGGGCCGAGGCATTGTGTACGGCGTATCCCATCGCCGATTACGTATAGCAGCGAACACAAAAAACCCGGCGCTTGGCCGGGTTTGTTGTTTTTACGTTTCGCTTACTTTGCGACAGAACCCGCCGCGTGCAGCGCCTGCTGCGCACCGCGCTTGTTCTTGATCACATAGCAGACCCACATGAACACGACCCACACCGGAATCGCATACACCGATATCTGGATACCCGGGATCAGCAGCATGACGCCGAGGATGAACGCGACGAACGCCAGGCAGATGTAGTTGCCGTACGGATACCAGAGCGCCTTGAACAGCGGCGTTTGCTTGGTCTTGTTCATATGCTGACGGAACTTGAAGTGCGAGAAGCTGATCATTGCCCAGTTGATCACCAGCGTCGCCACAACGAGCGACATCAGCAGTTCCAGCGCATGCTGCGGGATCAGGTAGTTGAGCAACACCGCCACCAGCGTCACCGCCGCCGAGGCTAGGATCGAACGCACTGGCACGCCGCGCTTGTCGATCTTCGCCAGAGCTTTCGGCGCATCGCCCTGCTCGGCCATGCCCAGGAGCATGCGGCTGTTGCAGTAGGTACCACTGTTGTAAACCGACAGCGCAGCGGTCAGCACGACAAAGTTGAGGATGTGGGCGGCGGTGTTGCTGCCGAGCATCGAGAACACTTGTACGAACGGGCTACCACTGTAGGAATCGCCGTTTGCGTTGAGGGTTTCCAGCAGGCTGTCCCACGGGGTCAGCGACAGCAGGATCACCAGAGCGCCGATGTAGAAAATCAGGATCCGGTAGATCACCTGGTTGATTGCTTTCGGGATCACGGTTTTCGGTTTGTCGGCCTCGGCTGCGGTGAAACCGAGCATTTCCAGACCGCCAAACGAGAACATGATGATGGCCATGGCCATCACCAGACCACTGACACCGTTCGGAAAGAAACCACCGTGGGACCACAGGTTGCTGACCGAGGCTTGCGGGCCGCCATTACCGCTGACCAGCAGGTAGCTGCCCAGCGCAATCATGCCGACGATCGCCACGACTTTGATGATCGCGAACCAGAATTCGGCTTCACCGAATACTTTGACGTTGGCCAGGTTGATGGCGTTGATCAGCACAAAGAAAGCAGCAGCAGAAACCCACGTCGGGATGTCGGGCGCCCAGTAGTGGATGTACTTGCCGACCGCCGTCAGCTCCGACATGCCCACTAGAATGTACAGAATCCAGCAGTTCCAGCCCGACAGGAAACCGGCGAAACCGCCCCAGTATTTATGCGCGAAATGGCTGAAGGAACCGGCCACCGGCTCTTCGACAATCATCTCGCCAAGCTGGCGCATGATCATGAAGGCGATAAAGCCGCAGATGGCGTAGCCGAGGATCATCGACGGGCCGGCGGATTTCAGCACCCCGGCCGAGCCAAGGAACAATCCGGTACCGATCGCGCCACCGAGGGCGATCAGTTGAATGTGGCGATTTTTCAGGCCGCGTTTCAGCTCGCCTGATTGTGAGGGTTGTCCACTCATGAAAAAGGTCTCACGCAAGGTTTGATGATGTTCAGTAGACGTTGCTGCAAGGTTGCGATTTCAAGCAGCCCCGATCAAACCCCAGCGCAGGCACCAGGAGTTCAGCTTTTTTACAACGGTCATGCGTCACCTGTTTGTTTTTATCTGTGACGAAATCGAACCCGACACGCTTGTGACGCGGCGGAGTGAGCAAGGCGGATAGCCTTGAGATTTTCGCGATTACGCAGAGGGTCACAGTTAAAACGCGGCGCATTGTACACCGCTAACCCCCTGCTGCCAGACTCCGCTGGATCAGCGTGTCGGTTGCCGGGATTGCACGTGTCCGCCTCGAGTCGCAAGGGCGGCTGCAAAAAATGAGTCAGGCCGTTGCAGGCCATCGACGGGGACGAGTGGAAAACCGTCCCACGGTGAGAGGTGGAGATCAGTCTCGGCGTTCATTGCGCCTCCTTCTTGTTATTCGCCTGCACGACAGGCATGGAGCGCATCTCACCCTTCAAACGCCCCTGAAACAAGCGGGCCAGAGCCTTACACAACTCTTGGCCGGGCGGCTTTCGGCAGCTTTTCCTTACACCATCGACGCGTGCGGTCTTTCAATGGGTTTGGCCGTCCTTTTCGTAAATATTTCCTTACGATGCGTAACGTGAAATTTCCACTTCAGAAAATTCCGTAGGTCGCCTGCAAATTGACGGTAGCTAGCTCACTATCGAAAAAACTATTTAGTTTTTTGTTTTTAAATAAGAAAAAACCCACCCCAAAACAGAATAAAAAGTTCATTTAAAAATTAGGTAAATAATTTTTTGCATTACAAAAAACCATGAACTAGGTTCTTCACGTCTCGCCGGCCAACTCGACCGGCCAGTCACAACCATGAAAGTCATTTAGGAGATCGACCATGCAAGCACTGGAAAAAGACTTGGATACCGAACTGCAACTGGACGAATGGTTTGAAGCACCCACCCACGAAGCGGCCGTGGAAATGATGCAAACCGACGCGGTCGTGCCGTTCGGCACCGCGATGTGGCCTCTGTAACACATCCTTGGGCAGGCACGATCCGGCCGGTCGTGCTTGCCGCTTTTTTCACGGTCAGTCAGGGAGGACTCATGGATAAGCCACGCGCGATCTCGCATTTCCTTTACTACCTCGAACACCACCCTGCCCTCGCCGGCCTCGACTCGGCGCGGGTTCTGCTTGGCCACACTGCCGATTACGAAGCCCTCACCGGCGCCATCGCCGAACAGGCCGGCGAACATTCACGCTTCAGGTTCAGCGCCCGACGTCTGGATCTGGACAGTAGCGCAGCGCTGAGTTCGGCGATCACCGACAGCGATCTGTACATTTTCTTCTATGACTCTTCCACGCTGCCCAACCCGCGCCCCGACGGCCCGGAGTTTGTTCGCGCCCTGCAAGCGGTGATGGCGCAAAACTGGAAGAAGTCTCTGCTGTTCAAGGATTACGGCGATTATTTCTACGACACGTTCAGTGTCACGCCGCAGCGCATCGCGGGCCTGAACAGCCACTTGATCCAGCGCATGTCCCAGGCGACGACGTTGAGTTTCAAAGACGACGAAGGCTCATGGTTCGAAACGCCCATGAGCAGCATCAAGAAGTGGACCGACATCAACGGCGTCGGCAACTTCGACCTGGCCCCCGGTGAAATCGCCACCCACAGCGAAGAAATCAACGGCCATGTGAAGTTCAAGGGCACCTTCCTCAGCACCATCCCGTTCGCGCGCAAATATGGCGTGCTGGAGTCACCGCTGGAGCTGTGGATCGAGAACTCGACCATCCGCCGCATCGCCACCGATGTGCCGGGGCTGGAGCATGATTTCAACAAGTACCTGGACGCGAACCCGTCGAACCGGCGCATCGAGGAGCTGGGGATTGGCACCAACGAAGGCGTGAAAATACTGTATGCGCGCAATGCCGGGTTTGAAGAGCGGCATTGTGGATTGCACCTTGGGCTTGGGGGTGGAGCCAAGGGCAGTCATCACCTCGACCTGATCTTCTCCGGTGGCGTGTTGGCGCTGGATGACAAGCCAGTGTTTGATGGACGGTTTGTGTTTTAGCCTGAAATTGATGGCGCTGCTAGCGGCCTCTTCGCGGGCAAGCCCGCTCCCACAGGGTTTTGTGTCGTTCACAGACATTGTGTGCACCGCTGAAACCTGTGGGAGCGGGCTTGCTCGCGAAGAGGCCGGGCCAGGCACCACAACACTTTCGCCAGACGAAAAAAAACGCCAACCCTGCGGTTGGCGTTTTTCATTCAGGCGCTAAACCCGATCACTCAGGCTTCTTGCGCCCGAAGCCCGGACGCTGGCCAGAGCCAGCCGGTGCGCCGCGACGCTTGCCCGACGGCGTGTCACCGTCGACCAGTTTGATCCCCGGGCGCTTCGGCGCAGGCTTGGCCGGACGCTTATTGGTGGTGTCCGCCGGACGATCCGCTACCGGTGTACCGCGACCGGCCGGTGCGCCACGCTCACCACGCTCGGTGCGACCGCTAGCCGGACGCGGAGCGCGCTCGCCGTCACGGGCGACTGGTTTGCGACCCGGACGCTCGCCTTCGATCTGTGGCTCGCGGGATGGACGTGGGCCGGTCGGCGCGCCAGCGGCTGGACGCAGGGTACGCACGCGCTCGGTCTTGGCCATCGGCCGCGACGATTTGCGCTGCATGCGTTCCAGCTTGTCTTTGCTCTTGGCATTGAGCTGCGGCATTGCCACCGGCGTCAGACCCACTTCAGCACTCAGAATATCGACTTCGTACTGGCTCATTTCGCGCCAGCGGCCCATCGGCAGGTCGGAGTTGAGGAACACCGGGCCGAAACGCACACGCTTCAGACGGCTGACCACCAGACCTTGCGATTCCCACAGACGACGGACCTCACGGTTACGGCCTTCCATGACCACGCAGTGATACCAGTGGTTGAAACCTTCGCCGCCCGGTGCCTGCTTGATGTCGGTGAACTTGGCCGGGCCGTCTTCCAGCACCACGCCGGCCTTCAGGCGCTCGATCATTTCGTCATCGACTTCACCGCGTACACGCACGGCGTACTCACGGTCCATCTCGTAGGACGGGTGCATCAGGCGGTTGGCCAGCTCACCGTCGGTGGTGAACATCAGCAGACCGGTGGTGTTGATGTCGAGGCGACCGATGTTGATCCAGCGGCCTTCTTTCGGACGCGGCAGCTTGTCGAACACGGTCGGACGGCCTTCCGGGTCGTCACGGGTGCAGATTTCGCCATCGGGTTTGTTGTACATGATCACGCGGCGTACCGATTCGGCAGCCTCTTCACGCTTGATCACCTTGCCATCAATGGTGATGGCGTCGTGCAAGTCGACGCGCAGGCCGAGGGTGGCGTCTTTGCCATTGACCTTGATCCGGCCTTGGCTGATCCAGGCTTCCACGTCACGGCGCGAGCCGACGCCGATACGGGCGAGGACTTTCTGCAGTTTTTCGCCTGCTGGGCCGATTTCCTGGTCGTCTTTCTGATTGATGTCACTCATCTGGGCACCTCCCGGTGTGGTCTGTTCAGGCGGCGCCTGAAGCATTGAAATCTGGGTACTTGGCCGAAGGGATCGACGAAGGGTCGCGAATCATACGCGGATGTGGGCCATCGCGCATCAGAGACTAGCTGATCGATGCACAGTTATTTCTTTTTCCGCCGACCGGCGGCGCCGAGCTTGATCAGGCGCAGCGCGGCTTCGGCCAGCACTGTGCGCTTGTCATCCTTGTCGAGTTTCTTCCAGGCCTTGATTTCGCGCTTGCTGCGGCCGCAGCCGAGGCAAATGTCGTCGGTGAATTTGCAGAGGCTGATACAGGGGTCTTTGGTTGAACTCATACCTACTCCGGAAACACACAAATATCCCTTGTGGGAGCGAGCCTGCTCGCGAAGGCGGAGGGTCAGCCAGCATCAATGTTGAATGTCAGAATGCTTTCGCGAGCAGGCTCGCTCCCACAGGGGGAGTGATGCTGCTCATGAGACATGTTCAGTCCTCAAACTCACGGCGTTCGGCTTCGATCGCTTCAGCCAGCGCGCGGGCTTCGGCTTCTTCTTCGCTCAACTCGGGCTCGGGCTTGAGTTCTGGCACTGATTGCTCGAGTGCGGCAACAGCGGCGAGGAGTTTTTCCCGGGCCTCGGCGACGCCGAGCACGTCCTCTTCAGGTTCGGCTTCAAGCTCGGATTCAAGTTCAACCTCGATAACCGGCTCGGTGATTTGCGTCTCAGGCTCAACCGGCGGCGCTTCGAAATCGGCGCCATCACGCAACAAATCATCAAAATCGGTCTTGATCCCCTCCTCCATACCGTCCAGCTCCAGCAGCAAGGTGTGGAAACTGGTTTCCTCCTTCTCCTCTTCGGGCTCGGCACTGGCGTCGGCCAGCTCCTGCAAACTTTGGGGCACCGGTGCATCGTCGAAATCGAGCACCGGGTCGGCCTCCATCTCGCGCAGTTCGGCCAGCGGCGGCAAGTCTTCGAGGTTCTTCAGGTTGAAGTGATCGAGAAACGCCTTGGTTGTCGCAAACATCGCCGGTTTCCCCGGCACGTCGCGGTAACCGACGATGCGGATCCACTCGCGTTCGATCAGGGTTTTGACGATGTTGCTGTTGACCGCCACACCGCGCACATCCTCGATCTCGCCCCGGGTGATGGGCTGGCGATAGGCGATCAGCGCGATGGTCTCCAGCAAGGCACGGGAATAGCGCTGCGGGCGCTCCTCCCACAGACGGCCAACCCATGGCGAAAACTTCTCGCGAATCTGCAAGCGATAGCCTGAGGAGACCTCTTTGAGCTCGAACGCTCGGCCATCACAGGACTTGGCGAGCAACGCCAGGGCTTTCTTGAAGACCGGCGGTTCAGGACGTTCGCCCTCTTCGAACAGTTCGTAGAGACGTTCAAGCGATTGCGGCTTTCCCGAGGCCAACAGAAAGGCTTCAAGCAGGGGCGCCAGCTCGCGGGGTTCAGTCAGGTTCATGTTTGGACTCGTTATTCGGCTCGGGCTCGCACGTGGATCGCGGCGAACGGCTCATTCTGCACCAGCTCGACCAAGGATTCCTTGACCAGTTCAAGGATCGCCATAAAGGTCACCACCACACCGAGGCGACCTTCTTCGGCGGTAAACAGCTCGACGAACGGCACGAAGCCGCCGCCCTTGAGCCGTTCCAGCACATCGCTCATGCGCTCGCGGGTCGACAGGGCCTCGCGGCTGACCTGATGGCTTTCAAACATGTCGCCACGGCGCAAGACTTCGGCCATGCACATGAGGATTTCTTCGAGTGCCACATCGGGCAACAGCTTGCGCGCCCGAGCCTGCGGGGCGTCGAGCTTGGGCACCACGACATCGCGACCAACCCGGCTCAAGCTGTCGATGCCTTCGGCGGCAGCCTTGAAGCGCTCGTACTCCTGCAAGCGGCGGATCAGTTCGGCACGCGGGTCGTCTTCTTCGTCTTCGACGGTCTCGGCCCGTGGCAGGAGCATGCGCGACTTGATCTCGGCGAGCATCGCGGCCATCACCAGATACTCGGCGGCCAGTTCCAGGCGCACCGACTGCATCAACTCGACATAGCCCATGTACTGACGGGTGATTTCCGCCACCGGGATGTCGAGGATGTTGATGTTCTGTTTGCGGATCAGATACAGCAGCAGGTCGAGGGGGCCTTCAAAGGCTTCAAGGAACACTTCCAGCGCATCTGGCGGGATGTAAAGGTCCAGCGGCATTTCCATGACCGCTTGGCCATAGACCATGGCAAACGGCAGTTCCTGCTGGGCGCCGGCCTGGGGATCGACAACGGTTTGCACTGCAGACATTCAGGCCTCGACCATGAACGGCGCGGGATCGCCGCAACCGACGCGGATCACTTCCGGATCGTCGCCGGTCAGGTCGATCACGGTGGAGGCCTTGATGCCGCCGAAACCGCCGTCGATGATCAGGTCCACTTGATGTTCCAGTAACTGACGCATTTCGTACGGATCGCTGAGCGGATCTTCATCGCCAGGCATGATCAGGGTCACGCTCATCAACGGCTCGCCCAGTTCGGCCAGCAGCGCCAGCGCAATCGGTTGGCTCGGTACGCGCAGGCCGATGGTGCGTTTCTTCGGATGCAGCAGCAGCCGGGGCACCTCCCGGGTGGCGTTGAGAATGAAGGTGTAGGGGCCCGGCAAGTGCGCCTTGAGAATACGGAAAATGCCAGTGTCGATCTTGGCATAGTTGCCCAGTTGCGACAGATCGCTGCAGATCAGTGCGAAGTTGTGCTTTTCGTCAAGCTGGCGCAGGCGTCGAACGCGCTCAATGGCGGTTTTGTCGCCAATTCGGCAACCGATCGCGTAGGAAGAGTCCGTGGGATAAATCACCACCCCGCCTTTGCGGATGATCTCGACCGCCTGTTTGATCAGGCGCGCTTGCGGGTTTTCCGGATGTATCTGGAAAAATTGACTCACATTCTCTACCTGTTCAGACGGCGGCAATAACTGTGTCATGTTTGAACCGACACCACAGGGGTGGAAGGTCCTCGGGAACCGGCCGGTACTGGCCGATCTCGGACCAGCCACCAGGGCCATGGAAGTCACTGCCAGCGCTGACCAGCAGACCGAACTCACGGGCAAGGATAGCCAGGCTGCCTACCTGTTCCGCAGGCTGATGGCCATTGACCACCTCAATCGCATGCCCGCCCGCTTGAATATAGTCGGCAATCAGCTTTCGGCGCTTGCTACGGGTGAAATCGTAGTGCCATGGATGCGCCAGGCTGACCCAGGCTCCGGCAGCACGCAGGGTGCCGACGGTGTCTTCCAGCGTTGGCCAGTGTTGCTTGACGTCACCCAGCTTGCCGGCGCCGAGCCACTTGCGAAATGCCTCGGCGCGATCCTTTACGAAACCTTCACGCACCATCCAGTCAGCAAAATGCGGACGGGCCGGTGCGTTGCCGCTGTCGCCGAGTTCCTGTTGGATCTGTCGGGCGCCATCGAGGGCGCCAGGCATCCCCTTGAGAGCAAGCTTGCGGCTTATTTCTTCCGACCGCAGCCAGCGGCCATCGTGCAATCTGGTGATGGCCTCGACCAGTGGAGCGGCGTTGACGTCGAAACCGTAGCCCAACACATGGATGGTCGCGCCGCCCCAAGTGCAGGAGAGTTCGACGCCGTTGACCAGTTGCATCCCCAACTCGTTGGCGGCCGCGCGTGCTTCGGCGAGGCCTTCGAGGGTGTCGTGATCGGTCAACGCCAGGACTCGCACGCCGTTTTCGAATGCACGCGCAACCAGAACCGCTGGCGCCAATGCGCCATCGGAGGCCGTGCTATGGCAGTGCAAATCAACATTCACGGGGAGTTGTAACCTCAAATCAGCTGGCGCTATCGCGCGCCCATATGTTTGTTATTATGCCGCCACATCCAGCTTCTGGCTCTCACTGTGAAACAATTCATCGATTTCATCCCGCTTCTGCTGTTCTTCATCGTTTACAAACTCGATCCGCGGGTCGTCGACATCGCTGGTCATGAAGTCACTGTAGGCGGCATTTACAGCGCCACCGCGATGCTGATCGTCAGCTCTCTGGTGGTATACGGCGTGCTTTTCATCAAACAGCGCAAGCTGGAAAAGAGCCAATGGCTGACCCTGATCGCCTGCCTCGTGTTCGGCAGCCTGACCCTGGCCTTCCACAGCGAAACCGTCCTCAAATGGAAAGCTCCGGTGGTCAACTGGCTGTTCGCTATCGCCTTCATCGGCAGCCACTTCATCGGTGATAGCCTGCTGATCAAACGCATCATGGGCCACGCGCTGACCCTGCCGGAACCGATCTGGACCCGCCTGAACATCGCATGGATCGTCTTTTTCCTGTTCTGCGGGGCCGCCAACCTGTTCGTCGCCTTTACCTTCCAGAGCATCTGGGTGGACTTCAAGGTGTTCGGCAGCCTGGGCATGACCTTGGTGTTCCTGCTCGCACAAGTTATTTACCTGTCCCGTCATATGCACGACACCGATACCACAACACCAAAAACCGAGGACTGACATGCTCTACGCAATCATTGCCACCGACGTCGCCAACTCTCTTGAAGCTCGCCTGGCCGCGCGCCCTGCGCACCTGGAGCGCCTGCAAGTGCTCAAGGGCGAAGGCCGTATCGTATTGGCCGGCCCGCACCCGGCAGTCGACAGCAATGATCCGGGCGCAGCGGGTTTCACCGGCAGCCTGATCGTCGCCGAATTCGACTCCCTGAGCGCCGCCCAAGCCTGGGCTGATGCCGATCCGTATATCGCCGCCGGCGTCTACGCCAGTGTGATCGTCAAGCCGTTCAAGCAAGTCCTCCCGTAGTTCTTCCCCCCACGCGATGAACCTTGTCGGTTCATCGCGTTCTCAATCGCTCATTATTCTCGTTCGTCTGCCGACAACCTGCCCAATATCCATTTGGAAACAGGTGTCGCGATGCGCAAGGGTCCGTTGTGTCTGATGTGGGTCACGTTGTCGATCATGGCGCCCGCCCATGGTGAGGAAACCACCGAAGGCGGCAGCTCCACGCCATTATCGTTAAGTGCTGGCAGCCAGATCACCGAGTTGCAACAGCGCCTCAAGGCCAGCGAGCAACAGCGAGAAATACTGAGCAAACAACTGCAAAATGCCGACAACGAACGTGAAAGCGCTCAGCTCGCCCGGTTGCGCCAGGAGAATCAGCGCCTCAAGCTGCAACTCAGGGAAGCCCAGGCCAGCCCACTGCCACGCATGCTGACCGAGCAGCAGCAGTGGTTCATTACGGGAGGGGGGGTAGCGCTATTGGCCCTGCTCTGCGGTATCTTTGCCAGTGGTGCAAGCCGAAAACGTCGGCAATGGCTAAATTGAGTGAGTCATGAGCGAGCTGTTACTTATTGATGATGACCAGGAACTGTGCGAGCTCCTGAGCAGTTGGCTGAGCCAGGAAGGCTTCCAGGTTCGTGCCTGCCACGATGGCCAGAGCGCCCGCAAGGCCTTGGCCGAAACCGCCCCGGCGGCGGTGGTGCTGGACGTGATGTTGCCCGATGGCAGCGGTCTGGAATTGCTCAAACAACTGCGCAACGATCACGCTGATCTGCCGGTCTTGATGCTCTCGGCCAGAGGCGAGCCGCTGGATCGCATCCTCGGCCTGGAACTGGGCGCCGACGATTACCTGGCCAAACCCTGCGACCCGCGCGAACTGACCGCCCGCTTGCGCGCCGTGCTGCGCCGCAGTCACCCGGCCGCCGTGTCGACTCAGCTTGAGCTGGGCGACCTGAGCTTCAGCCCGGTGCGTGGCGTGGTCAGCATCGACGAGAAAGAACTGACCCTTACCGTCTCCGAAAGCCGCTTGCTCGAAGCCTTGCTCAAGCAGCCCGGCGAACCGCTGGACAAACAGGAACTGGCGCAATTGGCCCTCGGCCGCAAGCTGACCCTGTACGACCGCAGCCTCGACATGCACGTCAGCAACCTGCGCAAAAAGATCGGCCCGCACCCCGACGGCCGCCCGCGGATCGTGGCCCTGCGTAGCCGCGGTTACTACTACAGCCTCTAGGTTTTGTCAGGTCAGCGCGAAAGCGACTTTACCCAAGCTTTACGTAGCGCTGACCGCCGCTGACCTTGATCTCCGTAATCTGAACTCATCCGGAACGTACCGGGAACGAGACAAGGAGATACACCATGCGCAAGACTCTTATCGCTCTGATGTTCGCTGCCGCTCTGCCAACTGTCGCCATGGCCATGCCGCAAGACGGTGGCCCGATGGGGGGGCCGCTCGATGGCCCACGCCACGGCGGTCAGATGCACGGCATGCACGGCAAGGGCCCGTACAGCCAACTCGACCTGTCCCGCGAACAGCGCGAGCAGATCCGCAAGATCATGGGCGAGCAGATGCACGAGCGTAAGCAAGTGGTCGACAAGTACCTGGAAAAACTCTCGCCGGCTGACCAGAAAGCCATGAAGGACGAAATGGCGGCCAACCACAAGAAAGCCGAATCCGACGTCCGCGCGGTGTTGAAACCGGATCAACAGAAGAAATTCGACGAAATCCAGAAGAAACAGGCCGAACGTCGCGCAGAATGGGCCGAATTCAAGGCCTGGAAAGCGCAACAGCCGCAAAAGGCGCAATAATGCAGTAACCCACGATCCGACGGCCAACACCGTCGGGTCTGTTGCCACTCAATTCAAATGTGGGAGCGGGCTTGCTCGCAAAGAGGCGTATCAGTCGACATCCTCAGTGACTGATCCACCGTATTCGCGAGCAAGCCCGCTCCCACATGGGCATTGCGTCTGTTCTGAGGATTTTCTGTGCGTTCATTGTTCTGGCGTATTCTCGCGAGCTTCTGGCTGGCCATCGCACTGGTTGCCGGGCTTTCCATTCTGCTGGGGCACATGCTCAATCAGGACGCGTGGATCCTCAGTCGTCATCCCGGGCTCAGTACCCTCGCCGCTGAATGGACGCAGAGCTACGAAGCCCAAGGCGAAGACGCCGCCCAGAAGATCCTCGAACAGCGCAAACGTCAGTACCACATCGACGTTCAGGTGCTGAACGAGACCGGCGACCCGGTGGTGCGCGGCACATTCCCCCGCCGCGCAGCCGCTTTCGAAGCCCGGCAAAACAACGATGACCGGCGCCTGCCATGGCGACGTCTGACCGACGAATTCACCAGTGACAAGACCGGTGACACCTACCTGTTCATCTACCGCATTCCACACCCGGAACTCGATGCCTGGCACCGCGAAAGCCTGCTCTGGCCCCTGAGCGCGCTGGGTATCGCGTTGGTAGTGCTGACCCTGTTCAGCCTGTTGGTGACCTTCTCCATCACCCGTCCGCTCAGCCGTTTGCGCGTCGCGGTGCATGATTTGGGGCAGACCACCTATCAACAAAACAGCCTTGCCAAACTGGCCAACCGTCGTGACGAGTTCGGCGTACTCGCCACTGACTTCAACCGCATGGGCGCGCGCCTGCAAAGCTTGATCGGCAGTCAGCGCCAATTGCTGCGCGATGTGTCCCACGAACTGCGCTCACCGCTGGCACGGCTGCGCATTGCGCTGGCACTGGCTGAGCGGGCCAATCCTGAGGAACGCGAGAAACTCTGGCCACGCCTGACCCGCGAGTGTGATCGGCTGGAAGCGTTGATCAGTGAAATCCTGGTACTCGCACGGGTCGATGCCGACAACGCCAGCGCTGAAGACGTCGACCTGAATGCACTGCTTGGCACCCTGTACAAGGATGCGCAACTCAGCTCGCCAGAGCAGACCGTACGCCTTGACGCCGAACCACAACTCAACATCAAAGGCTGGCCAACCATGATCGAACGCGCCGTCGATAACCTGCTGCGCAACGCGCAACGGTTCAACCCGGTGGGTCAGCCGATCGAGATGCAGGCCTCGCGTCAGGGTGAGCGGATGGTGGTGAGTGTGCGTGATCACGGGCCGGGGGTGCAGGCCGAGCATTTAACTCAATTGGGTGAGCCGTTTTATCGAGCGCCGGGGCAGACGGCGGCGGGACATGGATTAGGGTTGGCGATTGCCAAACGTGCAGCGGAGCGTCATGGCGGGAGTCTGACCCTGGCCAACCATCCTGAGGGCGGGTTTATTGCCAGTCTGGAATTGCCGTTGGTGCCGGGAGCCGTGGTGCAACCCTGATCAAAACGGTGGGCGGGCTTGCTCGCGAAGGCGTCAGGTCATTCAACAACGATGTTGAATGACACACCGCTTTCGCGAGCAAGCCCTCTCCCACATTGGCTTTCGGGATGTCAGACATTGCCCGGCCAGGCGCTGACGAACTGCGCCAGATCTACCTTCTCAGCCACGCGCGGCTCTTTCTGCGGTGTGCCAAGGTACAGGAACGCAATCACCTCCTCCCCCTCAGCCAGACCCAGGCCTTGGGCGACGTGTTTCGAATACGCCAGATCGCCCGTACGCCACACCGCACCAATCCCTTGCGCGTACGCCGCCAGCAAAATCCCGTGAGCCGCGCACCCCGCCGCCAGCATCTGCTCGGCCTTGGGATACTTGATGTGCGCCTGCAACTTCGCGATCACCACAACCACCAGCGGCGCACGCAGCGGGCCATTGCGCGCCTTGTCGATCATCGCGTCAGTGACTTCGCCTTCCTGCATTCGCGCAGCCTCGGCCAGCAATTCGCCCATCTGCTCGCGCGCCGCGCCTTCGACCGTCAGAAAGCGATACGGCTGCAAGTGCCCGTGATCCGGTGCACGCAGAGCGGCGCCAAACAGGGCTTCTCGCTGCTGCGCAGTCGGGGCCGGTTCGACCAGTCGTGGAACGGAAACACGGTTGAGCAAAGCGTCGAGAGCCTGCATCGGCCACCTCCTGAAAAAAATGTGCGGCTATTCTAGCTTCATCTGCCATCGGGATGCCGGTTTACATGCCCTGCCCCGCAGGTAGAATGGCGCCCTTCACACTACAGCCCGAGCGGACTTCATGGCGTTGCCGACCTTACGGATCATTGGTTTCATCATCGGCATCTTCCTGATCACGCTGGCCGTTGCCATGGTCGTGCCCATGGCCACCCTGATGATTTTCGAACGCACCAGCGACCTGCCATCGTTCCTCTGGGCGAGCATGATCACCTTCGTCGCCGGCCTTGCGCTGGTAATTCCCGGCAGGCCGGAACACATTCATCTGCGTCCAAGGGACATGTACCTGCTGACCGTCAGCAGTTGGCTGGTGGTGTGCATCTTCGCTGCGCTGCCGTTTCTGCTGACGCAGCACATCAGCTATACCGACTCGTTTTTCGAAAGCATGTCCGGCATCACCGCCACCGGCGCGACCGTGCTTAGCGGCCTGGACACCATGTCTCCCGGCATCCTGATATGGCGCTCGCTGCTGCACTGGCTCGGCGGTATCGGCTTCATTGGTATGGCGGTAGCGATTCTGCCGCTGCTACGCATCGGTGGCATGCGGCTGTTCCAGACCGAATCCTCGGACCGCTCGGAAAAGGTCATGCCCCGCTCGCACATGGTGGCGCGGTTGATCGTGGCCGCCTACGTCGGCATCACCGTTCTCGGCAGCCTGGCGTTATGGTGGGCCGGTATGAGCCCTTTCGATGCGATCAACCATGCCATGTCGGCGATCTCGACAGGTGGGTTCTCGACCTCCGATCAATCCTTGGCGAAATGGACGCAACCCGCCGTTCATTGGGTCGTGGTGGTGATCATGATCCTCGGCAGTCTGCCGTTCACCCTATATGTGGCGACATTGCGCGGCAACCGCCGGGCACTGATCAAGGATCAGCAGGTGCAAGGTTTGCTCGGCATGTTGCTGGTGACCTGGCTTGTGCTCGCGACCTGGTACTGGTGGACCACCAACCTGCACTGGCTCGACGCATTGCGCCATGTGGCGCTGAACGTGACGTCGGTGGTGACCACCACCGGTTTTGCCCTTGGCGACTACAGCCTGTGGGGCAACTTCTCGCTGATGCTGTTTTTCTATCTGGGTTTTGTCGGCGGTTGTTCCGGGTCGACGGCGGGCGGGATCAAGATTTTCCGTTTCCAGGTCGCCTACATTCTGCTCAAGGCCAACCTTAACCAGTTGATTCACCCGCGCGCAGTGATCAAGCAGAAGTACAACGGTCACCGCCTCGACGAAGAAATCGTGCGTTCGATTCTGACCTTTTCGTTCTTCTTCGCCATCACCATCTGCGTGATCGCCCTGATGCTATCGCTGCTCGGTGTCGACTGGATGACAGCGTTGACCGGCGCGGCCAGTACCGTGTCCGGCGTTGGCCCGGGCCTTGGCGAAACCATCGGCCCGGCGGGCAACTTTGCGACTTTGCCGGATGCGGCCAAGTGGATTCTTTCGTTCGGCATGCTGCTTGGCCGACTGGAAATCATTACGGTGTTTGTGCTGTGTATTCCGGCCTTTTGGCGTCACTGACCGCATTCGGCGCCTGCAACAGCCGCGCCCGATAATCGCCGGGCGTGGTGTCGAACCAGCGGCGGAACGCGCGGAAGAAGTTGCTCGGATCGGCGAAACCCAACAGATAGGCGATTTCCAACAAGGTCATGCTCGGTTGCGCCAGATACTGTTCGGCCAGTTCGCGGCGTGTGTCGTCGAGCAATTGCTGAAAACTCGTGCCCTCCTCCTGCAACCGACGCTGCAAAGTGCGCTGCGACAAGTGCAAGGTCTGTGCGACGGTATCGCGCTTGGGTTCGCCCTGAGGCAGCAAACGGCAGAGCACCTGGCGGGCCTTGTGGGTCACGCGACTTTCGGAAAACCGCGCCAGGTACTCTCCGGCAAACCGGTCATGCAACAGCGCCATCGCCTCGTTGGCGGTGGGCAACGGCGATTCCATGTCGGCACGTTCGAAGATCAACGCGTCGTAAGGCGCGTTGAACATCAGCGGCGCATGGAAGGCTTGTTTGTAGGGCTGCAGATCAGCCGGTTGATCGCCCTGCACCAGCACTTTGACCGGGTGCAGCGTGCGCCCGGTCAGCCAGCCACACAGGGCCAACGCACAGGCCAGCGAAGCTTCGGCGCTTTGCCGGGTCGGCGGCAGATGATCGCCGTGCACGGTCAGAATCAGCGCATAACCTTCTTCAAGCAAACGAAAACTCAGGTCGGCACTTTCGGCGATGATGCGCTGATAACGCACCAATCGCTGAAAACCTTCGGCCAGGGTATTACTCGACATCAGCGCATAACCGGCGACATGAAATGAGGCCGGCCGCACCACTTTGCCCATGTTCAGGCCGATCGCCGGGTTACCGGACAGCTCGACTGCCCGTTGCCAGAGTCGGGTCATGGAGTCTTGCGGGAAGCGCGCATCCGGATCATCCAGGGCGGTGTAATCGAGCCCCAATTGCTTGAACAGAACCCGGCAATCCAGGCCGTCCATCTCCAATGCTTTGACAATCCCCATCGCCCAGCTTGCAGAAGTCGTTCGTTCGCTCATGGCGTTATTCTTTTACATGATGGGCCGCCTGTTACGGCCCTATTTGCGAAGGATACTAAAGTGGCGCCGATTGTCACTGGCCCACCTCCATGATCACTCTAGACTCAAATAGGCTTCCCGCAGAACAACTCGTCGCCAGAACAATAAACACAGAGATCGCGGTCGTGGAAAACATCAAACATTTCAACAGTTTCGCCGAGTTCTATCCGTACTACCTCAGCGAACACAACAACAGCACCTGTCGTCGCCTGCATTTCATCGGCACGACACTGGTGATTTTTATTCTCGCGCTGACCATCGCCAAAGGTGCATGGCTACTGTTGCTGGCCCTGCCGCTGGCCGGATACAGCTTTGCCTGGGCCGGGCATTTCTTCTTCGAAAAGAACCGCCCGGCGACGTTTCAACATCCGTTCTACAGCTTGCTTGGCGACTTTGTCATGTACCGCGACATGATTCTGGGGCGCGTGGCGTTCTGAAAAAAGAAACAGTGAGGATGGCCGATGAACAACAACGCGCGCTTCACCCATATGAAGGACGGCAAGCAGGAAGACTGGGCGGTCATCGCTGCAGATTTCAGTGCCTACGCCAGACAGTTGCCGTCACGGATCATGACGCACCTGAAATTGCTCGAAGGTGACTTCGGCGGTTTTCCGGTGGATCGCCTGACGCACTCGCTGCAAACCGCGACCCGCGCTTTTCGTGACGGACGTGACGAGGAATACGTGGTGTGCGCGTTGTTACATGACATCGGTGACACCCTCGGCTCTTACAACCATCCGGACATTGCGGCAGCGATCCTCAAGCCGTTCGTCAGTGCCGAAAACCTGTGGATGGTCGAGAAGCACGGGGTGTTTCAGGGGTACTACTTCTTTCATCACTTGGGCATGGATCGACACTTGCGCGAGCAGTTCAAGGAGCATCCGCAGTTTCAGGCAACCGCCGAATTCTGCGCCAAGTACGATGCGGCGGCATTTGACCCAGCCTATGAAACCCTGCCGCTCAGCTTCTTCGAACCGATGATGGAGCGATTGTTCGCCGAGCCGAAGCACTCGATTTACAAGGCCGCGATGCAAGAACACGCCCCAGCCTGAGAACACCACAAACCAGTGTGGGAGCGAGCTGGCTGGCGAATGCGCAGTGTCAGACGACTCTACGTTGCCTGATGTGTTGCCTTCGCGAGCAAGCTCGCTCCCAGGTGGTTCTCTGTCGTTCAGGCCAATTCGGCAACTTTTGCAGCCTTGAGCTGCGCCTCTCGCGCCTGCGCATCCGCCAATCGATACAACTCGATCGTGCCATCCCAGTGCTCGATCAGCGCCGTGCACGACTCCACCCAATCGCCGCAATTGAGGTAATCCACCTCCCCCACCTTACGGATCTCGGCATGGTGAATGTGCCCACAGACCACGCCATGCAACTCGCGTTTGACACATTCATGGGCGATCGCTTCTTCAAAGTCACTGATGAAACTCACCGCCGTCTTCACCTTGTGTTTCAGATACGCCGATAGCGACCAGTAACCGTAGCCATACCGGGCGCGCCAGTGATTGAGCCAGCGATTGAGCGTCAGGGTGAATTCGTAGGCAGAGTCGCCGAGAAAGGCCAGCCAGCGGTGGTAACGGGTAATCACATCGAACTGGTCACCGTGAATCACCAGCAAATGCCGACCATCGGCCGTGACATGCACCGCCTCATCGACCAACTGAATGTTGCCCAGAATCAGCTTCGAATAGCGGCGCAAGAACTCATCGTGGTTACCGGTGACGTAGATCACTTCCGTGCCGCGTTTGCTCATGGTCAGCAGGCGGCGGATCACGTTGGTGTGCGCCTGTGGCCAGTACATACCGCCGCGCAGCTTCCAGCCGTCGATGATGTCGCCGACCAGGTAAATCTTGTCGGCATGGTAGCCCTTGAGAAATTGCGACAAGTGCTCGGCCTGGCAATCGCGCGTGCCTAGATGCACGTCGGAAATCCACAGGGTTCGTACCCGTTGTTTACGGCTGGGTTTGGCGAGCTCGGCGCTGGTCATGGGCAACCCTCTGCGATGTTTTCGCCAGAGTGCGCCCGTCCGGTTAATCGACCATGACAGGCGCGAGTCAGTCCTGTGACAGCGCACCCCGAATGCGACGGTGTAGACTGACGCCCTGCCCGGAGACCTGCCATGCGTCCGATCCTCACCCTGCGTCAGTACACCCGCGACCTGATCGTCCACAGCCACGACCACGCTCAATTGGTCTTCGGGTTGTCCGGCGCGCTGGATTTCGAGGTCGAGGGCTGCGGCAGCCAAGTGCGTCAGCAAAGTTTTGTGGTGGTCCCGTCTGGTGCCCACCACGCCTGCGACAGTCCGGGCGGCAGTCGTTGTCTGGTGATGGACATTCCTGACGGGCAATGGCTGACCGATTCGCTAGGGGAACATGCCGACGCCAGTCGCCGTTTGCTCGACCAGACTGCGCGATTATCGCTGGATTCGGGGCAGAGCCAACTGGTCAGTTGGCTGGCCAGCAGTCCGGTCAGCGATCCACTGATCGCTCAGCAAGGCGCGGTGTTGCTGCTGGCCAGCCTGAATCACGCGCAACCCGCCGAACTCAGAGCCCGCCGCCTGCCTTATGCGGCGCTCGACAGACACATCGAGCAATACGCCGCCTACCCACTTCAAGTCGCCGATCTGGCGCGGGTCGCCGGGTTGTCCAGCGCACGCCTGCATGCACGCTTCATGGCCGAATGCGGGCAGACGCCGATGGATTACATCCGCAGTCGTCGACTGCACCTGGCAGTGCAGATGCTGCGTGACACGGGACTGCCCATCGGCGAAATCGCCAGTCGCGTCGGCTACAGCTCGCAGAGTGCTTTCTCGGCCGTCGTCCTGCGAGAGTTCGGCTCATCTCCCGGCCAACTGCGGCGCGACTCCTACAACAAAAGACGCTAGTTTGCCGACAGACTTGTTGGCCGAGACACGGTTCAATAGGTCAATGAATTTGTGTTTGGATCAAGGATTGCAATGACTCCGCGTACCGCCCTCGGCGCTCTGCATATTGGTGCTTTGATGTTCGGCCTGACCGGCGTGTTCGGCAAGCTTGCCGCCGCATCGCCCGCCGTTATCGTCTTCGGACGTGCTGCTTTCGCCGTGCTCGCCTTGGCGTTTTTCGCCCGCTTCGCCAGCCAGAGTGGCTGGCAGAAACTTCAAGCCGTCGACTGGCGCCGTCTCGCTCTTAGCGGCGTGTTGCTGGCCGGGCACTGGGTGAGTTTTTTCATCGCCGTAAAAGTCGCCGGCGTTGCGATCGCCACGTTGGGCTTCGCGAGTTTTCCGGCATTTACGGTGATTCTTGAGGGACTGATCTTCCGCGAACGCATCCGCGCCAATGAAATAGTGTTAGTGGTGCTGGTCAGCATTGGTTTGGTGCTCGTGACCCCAGCGTTCGATCTGGCGAGCGGTGCAACCACCGGTTTGCTTTGGGCGGTCTTATCGGGGCTGTTGTTTTCCCTGCTGTCGCTGACCAACCGGGCCAGCTCCGGGCGTATCCCGGCGGTGCAAGCGGCGCTGTGTCAGAACGTGGTGGTGGCACTGTGTTTGCTGCCGGTCGCGGCACCGCAACTGAGCGAAGTCAGCGCGCTGGACTGGCTATGGATCGCTCTGCTCGGGGTGTTCTGCACCGGTGTCGCCCACAGCCTGTTCGTCGCCAGTCTGGCGGTGATCAAGGCGCGCACGGCGGCTGTGGTATTTGCGATGGAACCGGTTTACGGCATCACCATGGCCTGGCTGCTGTTCAATGAAAACCCGACGCTACGCATGCTCATCGGCGGCGCGCTAATCATCGTGGCTATCGTGGTGTCTGCTCGCATGTCCGGCCATGCCGACAAAAAAACCGTGGCCGCCGAGGCTGCCTCTCACTGAGTACGGTCGTTGTGGCCGAGGTCGCGGTCAGGATCAATCTGATCGCGAACCCGTTGCTTCAGCACCTTGGCTTCGGGGAAACCGCCGTCCGCCTTGCGCTCCCAGATCTGCACGCCGTCGCAAGTGATGTGAAACACCCCGCCGGTGCCAGGCACCAATGACACTTTGCCCAGATCATCGCCGAAGGTGCTGAGCAACTCTTGCGCCAGCCACGCGGCGCGCAGAAGCCATTGGCATTGGGTGCAATAGGTGATGACAACTTCTGCTTTTGCGACAGTCATGTTCGTTGAAACTCCTGAGACGAGGGCGCCGCTATAATAGACGGCTTTATTGCTTGCCCAGAGACTCACAATGCGCCGTCTGCTGTTCTGCCTGCTGCTTGGTTTCCTGCCCCTGTTCGTCCTCGCCAGCGTCCATGCCAGTGAGTCACCACGGCCAAAAGTCGGCCTGGTGCTGTCCGGCGGCGCCGCTCGCGGTCTCGCGCATATCGGCGTGCTCAAGGCACTTGAAGAGCAAGGCATCAAGATCGATGCGATTGCCGGCACCAGCATGGGCGCGGTGGTCGGCGGGCTATACGCCTCTGGCTACAAGATTGATGAGCTGGAAAAACTCGCGCTGCAGATCGACTGGCAGCAGGCACTCTCCGATGCGCCACCCCGGGAAGATGTGCCGTTCCGGCGAAAACAGGATGACCGAGATTTTCTGGTGAAACAGAAACTCAGTTTCCGCGACGACGGCAGCCTCGGTCTGCCCTTGGGCGTGATTCAGGGCCAGAATCTGTCGCTGCTGCTGGAAAGCCTGTTGGCCCACACCAGCGATACCCGCGACTTCGACAAACTGCCGATCCCGTTCCGCGCCGTGGCCACCGACATCGCCAATGGTGAAAAAGTAGTGTTCCGCAAAGGCCACCTGCCTCAGGTGATCCGCGCCAGCATGTCGATCCCGGCCGTGTTCGCACCGGTCGAACTGGATGGTCGTCTGCTGGTGGACGGCGGTATGACTGACAATATCCCGCTCGATGTGGCACGGGAAATGGGGGTCGACGTGGCGATCGTGGTCGACATCGGTACGCCGCTGCGCAACCGCAAGCAACTGAACACCGTGGTCGACGTACTCAACCAGTCGATCACCCTGATGACCCGACGCAACTCGGAAGAGCAACTGGCAGTGCTTAAACCTTCAGATGTGCTGATCCAGCCTGCGTTGGCTGCGTTTGGCGTCACTGATTTCGGCAAAGCCCAAGAGATGATCGACGCTGGCTACCGCGCGACCAGAATTCTCGACGCGCGCCTTGCCGTGCTCAAACCCAACGAACCGCAGGACGCCGAACTCAACGCCGCACGCTCGCCGGGTCAACGCACGCCGATCATCACCGCGATCAAAGTCGAGAACAACTCGAAAGTCGACGACGATGTGATCCGCTACTACATCCGCCAACACATCGGCGAGCCTCTGGATCTGGGGCGATTGCATTCGGACATGGGCACCTTGTACGGCCTCGACTACTTCGAGCAAGTGCAATACCGCGTGGTACACAAGGGCCAGGATCACACCTTGGTGATCAGCGCCCGTGGCAAACGCAGCGGCACCGATTACCTCAGGGTCGGCCTGAACCTGTCGGACGACATGCGCGGCGACAGCGCCTTCAACCTCGGTGCCAGTTATCGCATCAACGGTATCAACCGCCTCGGCGCCGAATGGCTGACCCGCGCGCAGTTCGGCGATAAACAGGAACTGTACAGCGAGTTCTATCAGCCACTGGACGTCGGCTCGCGCTACTTCATCGCCCCCTCGGTGGTGTTCGAAGCACAGAACGTCGATGCGGTGCTCGACAATGATCCGATCGCCCAGTACCGCGTCGAGCGCTACGGTATGGCCCTGAACGTCGGTCGACAGATTGGCAACAACGGTGAAGTGCGTTTCGGCGTCGGCGAGGCCTGGGGCAAGGCCGACGTGCGCATTGGCGATCAGGACCTGCCGAGTGAAAGTTTCAACGAGGGCTTCTATTCGCTCAAGTATTCCTATGACTCGCTGGACAACGTTTACTACCCCCATGAGGGCAAGGACGTCAGCCTGACGCTGCTGCAATTCGAACCGAGCCTGGGCTCGGATACGCGTTACCGGCAGTGGGAATTCAAACTCGACAAAGCCATGAGCCGCGGGCCGGATACGCTGATTCTGGGAGGTCGCTATGGCCGCACCCTCGACGACACCAACGTCGTGACGTCGAGCTTCCTGCTCGGTGGGGCGCGGCAATTGTCGGGCTTCCGCGAGGACTCGATTTCCGGGCAGAACGTGAGTCTGATGCGGGCGGTGTATTACCGCCGGCTGACACCGCGCTCGTATCTGCCGCTGGACTTCCCGCTGTATGCCGGGGCTTCGCTTGAACGCGGACGGGCATGGAACAACGACAACGAATTCGACAGTGGCTACATCAATGCGGCAAGCGTGTTCATCGGTTTCGATACGCCGCTGGGACCGTTGAATTTCAGTTATGGATTGAATGATGCGAATGAGCAGGCGGTGTATTTGAATCTGGGGCAGACGTTCTGATTCTCAAAGATTGATGGCGCCTGAAGGACCGACTTCGCGAACAAGCCGCTCCCACACTGGTTTTGTGAACACGAGCCCAATGTGGAAAGCGGGCTTGCTCGCGAAGGCGTCAAAACAATCACCCCATCAACACACTTGGTCTCAGATCAACGAATCCCCGCCAACAACGTCCGGGCCGTTTGTTTCAACGGTTCATCCCCGTCCTTGAGCAACTCGCTGAGCAACGCGATCGCACTGTCAATGTCACCGTCATCGATGCAGGTCTGCGCCTGTTCGAGTTTCCCGGCACTGGCTGCCTCGACGGGCTCCGACATGTGCAAATCCAGTGGTTCCAGTGCCGGTGACGGCTCTGGATCGCCAAACTCATCGAGAAAGTCATCGTCCAGCGGCTGCGCGTCCGACTCGGGAATCCACTCAAGCTCCGCTTCCTCGGCGGTTTCAGTCTCTGGCAACTCGAAATCCTGCGGCAACACTTGCAGGCTGGAGCCGAATGCAGATTTGCTGGTGGATGGCGGCGGCACCGAACGGGTGTCCTCGAGATCCCAACTGGAATCCATCGACAACTGATCCAGATTCAATTGGAAATCATCCTCCAGCACTGCTGGTTCGGGCGCGGCGCTGGCAACCAACGGGGCGGCTGCAGAGACCGGCGCAGGGCTCTCCAGCGCCGGATAGCGGGCACGGACATCCTGCAATTGTCGAGCGTCAAGGCCTAGCTCGCGCAAATTGCTTTCGTGCTGCTCGTACGCGGCACTATCGCCCTGCTGCCCCAGCACTTCCAGCAATTGCAAACTGAGATCGATGCGATCCGGCTCCTTGTGCAAAGCGTCGCGCAACAGTCCAACTGCTTCGCCGAGTCGGCCATAGGCCAGGTAAATGCCCACCGCCTCCAGCACATTATCCGCAGCTGGCTCATTACGATGCTCGGCAGAGACATGAGCCCTGAAAGGTTCAGTGTTTGCGGGTGCGTCCTGAACAAACTCATTGCTCAACGGCGCCAGAGGCACCAGCGGCAGCGCCACATCGCCCTGTCCCTGTTGCTGTCTTCGACGCAGAATGAACAACACAGCCAATGCCCCCAGCAATAGCAGCAGCCCTCCCAGCAATGGCCAGTTCAAACCGTCATCTGTTGACTCGACCGGTGCAGCAACCGGAGCCGGGGACACGACAGGTGCTGGCGGGGCCTTTTGCAGCTCGGCCATGCGGGTTTGCAGATCACTGATCTGCTTCTTGCCTTCGGCAATTTGCACATCTTGTGTTTGCAGTCTGGCGTTCAATTCGTCGATGGTCTTTTGCGACTGCTGGTTCTGCAGCACGCTCGCCGCCAGTTGCTCGGCCAGTGCATCGTTGACCGGCGCCGTTGCCGTTGCTGGCACAGGCGCACTTTCACGCTTGCCCTGGGCTGCCTGCGTCGGTGCGGTAACCGGTTCGACAGTGGGAAATGCAGAGGATTGCGCGCGCGGATCCGGCTCATCAGTGGCCGGGACAATACCGGGCGAGCCCGGCGGATCGATCAGCACCGTGTACTCGCGCAGCAAGCGGCCATTGGGCTGATTGAGCTGTACCAGAAAATCCAGAAACGGCTCGTTGACGGGTTTGCTGGAGGTCACACGGATCATCTGGCGGTTGCCATGCAGGATCGGCGTGAACTTGAGGTTGTTGAGAAAGAACACCCGCTCAACCCCAGCGCGACCGAATTCGTCTGCCGAGGCCAGACTCACTGAGAGATCGCTCTGGGTCAGACCGCCGACATCAACCAAGGCGATATCCGCCTTGAGCGGCTGATTGAGGGCTGAATGAACGATGATATCACCCAGCCCCAAGGCCAGCGACCAGGTCGAGTAGCCGAACACGCCTGCGACCAAAAGCCCTTTGGCGCAAACGCGCAGTACCATGTGCCAACTTGCGAGCATGAGCATCCCTTAAATAAGCAAAACCGACTTCTATGCGTTCGCACATCCGGTACGAACACGATATTGCCCAGTAGTTCTTATAGTCTGCTCAGCGCGATCTCTCAAAAAAACGGCACGAGGTTATGCCTCAAGACTTTTCCAGGTTGGCCAGAATATGACCGTGCACGCGCATGCACACCTTCAAATCCGCCTCGTCGACGCCTTCGAACAATTCGTGACGCAGTTGGGTGGCAATGGTTTCGATTTGTTCGATCAACGGCAGGGCCGGTGCGCAGAGGACAATTTTTTTCGCTCGGCGGTCTTCCATCACGGACTGGCGTTGCACCAGCCCCTGGCTTTCCAGACTATCGAGCAAGCGTGCGAGGGTCGGCCCTTCGACGCCCACGCTTTGCGCCAGCTCACGTTGGGTCGGGGCATCGTCGAAGCGCGCCAGATGCAGCAGCACCAGCCAGCGCGCCTGAGACAGACCGAGGCCCGCCAGCCGGCGGTCCAGTTCGGCACGCCAGCCACGAGACATCTGGGCCAGTTGCATGCCAAAGCGGTGTTGATCGGTTAACGGCATAAAACACTCATGATTAGACTGAAGTAATAGAGAAAAACTAATTATTAGTCAGCTAAGCATGAGCTGCAGCTATAGGCAAGTGGCGCTCTGAACTGAATCGTTACAACTGTATGGCGCTTGGCGTAATCGCCGTCTTACATTTCAAACTCAGATTGCAGCGCAGCCCGCACGCAGTAAAGGACGCCTTCCGGTACGCGACCGGCAAACAACTCGGAGATCTCGGCGACCGACGGCAACTCGCCCTCACCGTCAAGGAACGCATCCTGCACTTCGCCCATCAGATCTTCGGGCAAGTCCAGCGCCTGCTCCAGCGACAACTGTTGCTTGCCAATGGCCTCGGCCAGCATGGCGTACACGTTCTTTTCCGAGCACTGCAACTGACCGGCAATCTGCATCGGCGTCATGCCGGCGCGGGCCAGAGTGATCAGTTCGTGGCGCACGTCGGCCACCGCTTTCGGCGCCTCGACCTCGCCGCCGAGCACTTCGAGGAAGGCCTCGCCGTAACGTTCCAGTTTGCGTGCACCGACACCACTGACCCGGGCCATTTCCGCCAGCGAAGTGGGTTGGCTGCGCAGCATTTCCAACAGTGTCGAGTCGGGAAAAATGACGTACGGCGGCACACCATGCTCTTCGGCCAGTTTGCGCCGCAGGGCGCGCAGGGCTTCCCACTGCTCGCGCTCTTCGCCGCGCACCAGTTGGCTGGCCGGGCTCTTGCTGACGGTTTTGGCGGTGACTTGCGGTTTCAGGTCGCGGCGCAGCTCCAGGGTGACTTCGCCCTTGAGCAGCGGTCGGCAACTGTCGTTCAGACGCAGACCGCCATAGCCTTCGTGGTCGACATCGGCCAGACCACGCGCCACCAATTGCCGGAACAACGAGCGCCATTCACTTTCGCTCAGCGCCTTGCCGACGCCGTAGACCGACAGATGCTGATGGCCGAAGCTACGGATTTTTTCGTTGTCCTTGCCCAGCAACACATCGACCAGATGACCCACGCCATAACGCTGGCCAGTGCGAAAAATTGCCGACAACGCCTGACGCGCAGGCTCAGTGGCATCCCAGGTCTGCACACCGTCGACACAGTTGTCGCAATGACCGCAAGGCTGCGGCATGTCTTCATCGAAATACGCCAGCAGGGTTTGACGCCGGCAGCGGGTTTCTTCGCAAAGCGAGAGCATCGCGTCGAGCTTGTGCTGCTCAAGACGCTTGTGGCGCTCATCGCCTTCGGAGTTTTGCAGCATCTGCTTGAGCATTACCACGTCTTGCAGACCGTAGGCCATCCACGCATCCGCTGGCAGGCCGTCACGACCGCCGCGACCGGTTTCCTGGTAGTAAGCCTCAAGGGATTTCGGCAGATCGAGGTGGGCAACGAAACGTACGTTGGGCTTGTCGATGCCCATGCCGAACGCCACGGTGGCGACCATGATCAACCCCTCCTCATTGAGGAAGCGCTTCTGATTGAACGCACGCAGTTCGTTGGGCAGGCCGGCGTGATACGGCAGCGCCGGGAAGCCCTGCTCGCTCAAAAATGCCGCGACCTCCTCGACCTTCTTGCGCGACAGGCAATAGACAATGCCGGCGTCGCTGCGCCGCTCGGCCAGGAACGCCAGCAACTGCTTGCGCGGCTGCTCCTTGGGCACGATGCGGTAAAAGATGTTCGGTCGGTCGAAGCTCGACAGAAAGCGCTCGGCGTTCTGCAAATGCAGGCGAGTGACGATTTCTTCGCGGGTGCGTTTGTCGGCGGTGGCGGTCAGCGCGATGCGCGGCACATCGGGAAACATTTGCGCCAGTTGGCCCAGTTGCAGGTATTCCGGGCGAAAGTCGTGGCCCCATTGCGATACACAGTGGGCTTCGTCGATGGCGAACAGGGCAATATTCAAGCCTTGCAAGAACGACAACATGCGCGGCTGCACCAGACGCTCGGGCGCCAGGTACAACATCTTCACTTCGCCGCGCTTGATACGCGCCGCCAGATCACGCTGCTGCTCGGCGTTCAAGGTGGAGTTCAGCGCAGCGGCGGCCACACCCAGTTCGTCAAGGGTGGCGACCTGATCGTCCATCAAGGCGATCAGCGGCGAGACCACCACCGCCAGGCCATCGCGCAACAGCGCGGGCACCTGGAAGCACAAGGACTTGCCGCCACCGGTAGGCATCAGCACCAGCGCATCACCGCCGCTGGCCACGCGCTCAATGATTGCACCCTGACGGCCACGGAAACTGTCGTAGCCGAAGATGTCCTTGAGGACGCGTTGAGCCTGTTCGAGCATAAAAACTCCAAAAATCTACCGAAACATCCCTGCGCAGGCTGGTTCAAGACAGCCAGAGCTGCTTAAACAAAACGTAAGGGCTCGTTGCATGACGGCCGCAATACGGACAGGGATCGCAAAACGCGGCAGTATACCCGAGCACTCCCTCGCACAGGGCGCCGCTGATAAGACTCCGCCAATTAGGGCAAATCTGCCTTGCGGCTGGCTTGAGCGCGCAAGAAGGCCTAGAATTCCCGCATTATTGATTCCCCAAGGTAGCAACGTAATGTCCTTCGCTGAGCAACTGACCCGCCTGCAAGTCTTCCTCGACGCCGACGAGCTGCACGACGAGGCGCTGGATTACGTGGCCGCCCACGGTTACCTGACCGCGCTGTCGATCTGCTCCGAAGAAGTGTCGGAGCGTGAATGGATCGACGCCCTGTTCGCCGAAGAGCCGCATTACAGCAGCGACGCCCAGCGCGAAGAAATCGAAGCCACCCTGATCGGCCTCAAGGCGCACATCGCCCGTCAACTGGCGTCCGACGAAGAGTTCGAACTGCCCTGCGAACTGGATCTGGGCGAAGAGCCGGACGATTCCGAACTGCGCGGCTGGTGCATCGGTTTCATGGAAGGCGTGTTCATGCGTGAAGCGGCCTGGTTCGAAACCGCCGAAGAAGAAGTCAGCGAAATGCTCCTGCCGATCATGGTCGGTTCGGGCCTGTTCGACGAACAGCCAGAGTTCGAAGACATCGCCAAGGACGCCAACCTGATGGACGACATGATCGTGCAGATCCCGGAAGCCCTGACTGCGCTGTACCTGCTGTGCCAGGCACCCGACGAAAAACCGGCGATCCTCAAGCCACGTCACCACTAAGATCCGGCCTATGGACAACCCCATAGGCAACCGCCCCCTGATGTTGCGCTACATCTTGCTGGCCATCGGCTGGCTCAGCGTGGCATTGGGGGTGATCGGGATTTTCCTGCCTGTCCTGCCTACCACCCCTTTTCTCCTGCTCGCGGCGGCGTGTTTCGCCCGCAGCTCTCCGCGTTTCTATCGTTGGCTGGTAGAACACCCGCGCCTTGGCCCATGGATACGTGACTATCTCGATGGCAACGGCATTCCGCTCAAAGGCAAGGTCTACGCAATCGGGCTGATGTGGGCGAGCATTCTGTTTTCCTGCTATCTGGTGCCGTTGGTGTGGGCGCGTGGGTTCATGCTGACCAGTGCCGT
This sequence comes from Pseudomonas sp. NPDC087615, assembly GCF_044743445.1. Taxonomy (NCBI): domain Bacteria; kingdom Pseudomonadati; phylum Pseudomonadota; class Gammaproteobacteria; order Pseudomonadales; family Pseudomonadaceae; genus Pseudomonas; species Pseudomonas sp. NPDC087615. The sequence goes on from NZ_JBIUWM010000019.1 coordinate 89,638, forward strand.
GTTGGTGACGGTTTACATCTTGCGGCAGAAAACACTGAGCAAACCCTGATGACTGCGACTTCTCTGTAAGCAGGCGCAACACCACTCGTCCGAAAATGGCATTCACCTGTCGGATTTGACAGTAGTCAATGAGCAATAAATGGGCCTAAAACGGAACAACCCGTTTTCTTGCTCAAGTGAACGCTCATGACCTCCTTCCGACTTTTTCTGTTTCCTGCCCGCGGTGACCTTTCTGTCCCAACGTCTGAACTCTCACCCATATACGTAGCGGGCATGATTCGCTCGATCTTCAATGCCGACGGCGGTATCAACATTGCCGTGGTGGAGGAAGGGATGTTCAGCGTCATCGACCCGTACCCCGGTATGAATGAAGACGATCTGATAGAGATTTTCTGGAAAACGGAGAAAGTCCACGTATTGAAGGTAAAGCGCGAAGAGGTCAATGAACGATTGTTCTTCTTTCTGCCGACCACCGAAATCGTCCCCGGCTATGCGCAGTACCATTACGAGCTGACTCGAGCGGGACAAACGCTTCCCGATGATCCGTCTGTCGTATTGACATTGCGGGTCAAGCTCGACAGGCCCGCAGGCGATGATCGCGAGCAGCATCTTCCCTGGCACTCGGCGTTGGATATCGTCGGCCTGCCTGAGGATGTCATCAACAATGGCGTGACCAGGGAGTGGTCGGCCAAAGGCGTACCGATGACCATCAAGACGTATCCGGGCATCACGGTGCGAGATGTCATATGGGTTCGTTGGGGCGGAATTTTTCTGGAGCCCCATGTAGTGACACAAGCCGAGGTTGATGGCTCTGCGCAGATTGTAATCACTGCTTTACCTGGAGACATTCTGACTGCTGGCGATAGTTCCGCGCTGCCAATCAGTTACCAGATACATGACGAAGTCTGGAACTACTGCGAGAAGTGGTCAAAACAAACGACCGTTCTAGTAGATGCCGGTGCAGCCCGGCTAGATGAAGCCATTTTCGAAGACCACGACGATGGCGAACTGCATCTCGACCGACTGGATCATCAAGCCACCAACCTCATGATCCAGGTCAAGAACAATGACGAGTTCTCTGCGGGCGACAGGATCGCGATCAAGATCATCGGCATCGGCCCCCCGGAAACAGCGTCACGCACGCTCACCGTAGATGTGACCGTTGGCAATCCGCCTTATATCCTCAAGTTCCCGATCCCCTACGAGTTCGTGAGCCTGTTCGCAATGGGCACGCTCGACGGCTCCTACGCGCTGCACAAAACAGATGGGCCCCCACCGCTTTACTCCGAACGCGCCTTCGTCGATGTAATCGGCAACCCGGCACAGCTACCAGCGCCGACGATCAACGAAGTGCTCGGGGCCATTTTGCCGGTCGATAGCAAAGGAGCGACCGTACGCATTGCTTACCCGTCCATTGCCGTTGGGGACACCATCAACCTGATCTGGGAAGGCAGGAAATCTGACGGCACACCCTATGTGCATGAAGAACAGCACGACATCAGTAATGATGATCAGCTAGCGGGCCTCACCTATATATACGTGCAGAGTGAACACATTCTTGAGTTGGCCAACGGCAGCCTCAAACTCTATTACCGGGTGTACAACGAAGAAGCCGACCGCTATGGCATCAGCGAGTCGGACTCTCTAAGGGTCGAAATTGGCGAGTTGCGCGCAACACTGCCAGCGCCCGATGTGGAAGAAGCCAAGGATGGCGTGATCGATCCAACGCAGGTTTATACCCAGGCCCATGTGTTGGTAAAACCGGTCAACTGGGTCAAGGGCGACACCCTGACCTATCACTGGATCGGCGTCACTGCGTATGGGTCCACCCGAGGCAGCATACCGATAACCGTATTGAACGGAGATAGAACAGCGCGCTTTCGCGTGGACGCCGAATACGTCACGACCAACATTGGCTACCCAGTCACAGTGCTATACACCCTACTGCACGCTGCTACGGGAAAATACAGCTATTCGGCGCCGTTCATTGTAATGATCGGAGTACCGCTAGGCCGACTCCTGCCTCCGACGGTTACTAAGACCACCGGCGCAAGCTAGAATCCGATCGATGCACTCAACGGGGTCGACATCGAGTGCAGCTACGACACCATGGATGAAAAACTGGATCCGCTGCGCCTGTTGTGGATAGGAACGCCGGGCGCGGGAACCTCTGAAGACCTTGAAAAGCCTGCCGACGCCTCCGGTACAGTGACAATCCACCTGCCGGCTTCTGTGGTAGGTGCCAATATCCGACGGACCGTCTCGGTCAAGTACGCAGTGCAGCGTCATAACCTGTGGACGCAGTCGGACGAACTGCCTCTCAATGTTCTCGATTTCCAGGATCCTGATAAAGACCTTCCGCGGCCCGAAGTCCCGCAAGCCGACAACGGCGTTCTGGATCTCATGGAGTTTATCGGCGATGCAGACGTTCTGGTCGAGCCCTGGCCATTTATTGCTAAAGGCCAGTTCGCTTCTATCAGCCTCGAAGGTAGCACCAGCACTGGCAATTACATTATCGAGGTGCTGAAAAACCACCCGATTACCGATCAACAAGCTCTCTACGGGCTTGAAGAAACATTGCTCAAAAGCGAGCTAGTCAAACTGCTACACAGCTCCCCCGCCACGGTGAAATGCAAAGTAATCTTCGACGGCAGCACGGATGAAGCAGTTGCAATCGAGTTACCGAAACTGCCACTGATCATTCGAACACGCTATGACTATGTGACTCCAGTCATCACCAAAGTGCTGGATCCGCGCGGTAAGGAAATTCCCGAAGCCGGGTTCACCTATGACAAACGTGTGACGTTCCGGGGTACTGCCACCCGGGGCGAAAAAGTCGAGGTGAAGATCAATGATGTTCCAAAGGGAACACCTGATACGGATGCGATGTGGTCATGGGAATGTCCCGCCGACAGCCTGACCGAGGGTCTGCATACCATTACGATAAAGGCCCTGTACGACGCTGACGAACCGATTGGCAAACCGAGAACATTCACCGTCGGTATCGCTACTAAACCGAGCATTACCGAGATGAGCGATTCCAAGGGACCAGTGCCTCACAGCGGATCGACATACTCCATCAAGGCTCAAGCGCTTTATGGCGACCATCTGGAGTCTCCAGCCCGCACATTCACGGTCAAAGCGCACATCCTTCCAACGCTGACCTCTGTTCGGCACTCAGGAGGGGAACTCGGTGAAGGGCTAATAACCTACGATGCTTCTGTCACTCTGACGGGAGAAGTAACGCCTAGGTATGACGTCCAGGTCTATGACAACAAAAATCAAAAACCTATTATCGTGAGTGCTAATGAAAGAGGTACGTGGACTACCAGCCTTCCGATAGATGCCGGGCGGCATGAGGTATATGTCAAGGCACTCGCGACGGATCAGCAATCCAACTCTCGGAGTTTCACAAGAGAGATCGTCCCGCCATTATTCATAGATCCATCCCACGCGGTTTTGAGTGGCTATCTGGTCAGACACACGAACAGACCTGTCACCCATCCCCACCCGGGCACCCACCTCACGCGTACCGCAAAAGGCGGCGTACTACCTTATAGTTTCAGCACGGATACGCCCTCAAGGATTCAGGTCGACGCCATATCGGGGGAAGTGATTGGCATCCGCAATGGGGTTGGCAAAGTAATCGTGACGGATGCCAGAGGATCGACTGCCTCGTATCCGATCACGATTCAGAACGTCTGGTATATCGCCAGTTATGGAGCCACTCTTTACGACTGGGCAACCATGGAAGCTACAGCCAATAATGCCGGCGGAAAGATTCCGGCAATCGCGGACTATTACAATATGCGCGACGCCTACCATGGAGATCCGGGGCAGTATCCAAATGATTTCCACTGGACAAACGATAGACACGCCTGGGGGGCGCCTTGGTTGATTCGCCCGTCTGACGGTGTCGTGTATGGGTCAAATGACAATGGCAAGGTGGCTTGCATCGGAGTTTTGATGTCCACTTGACTTAAATCAGCGCACCTCGCAACGGCAAGAGTGATGAATGCACTTGCCGTTGCTTTTTTAACTAATACCTGACGGCGAAACTTTCCTCCTTTATGGATTGAGCCTAAATCCCTGCAGAAACTGCAAAAGGCTGCAATCTTGTGTTTTTGACGCTGCCATCCATGACCACTCGTCGGAACACCTTGCGCACCTGTCAGATCTGACAGGTGCGCCATCCTCGCCTTTGCGCCCTAATCACTCCATCGCCTTATTCAACGG